>JBCBZW010000016.1 GCA_039815145.1 Pseudomonadota bacterium | reverse complement strand
CGAGCGTGGAGAAGGCCGTGGCCTCGGGCATCGACACCAACGACGTGCCCGTATGCAACATCCAGCATATGAACGAGTTAGGTGAGGTCGAGCTGGCGCGTCTGCTGAGCGCCTGCCGCGAAGAGCGCTAGCTGCTAGGCGCTGGGCGGCTTTAGCATCAGCACGGGCGTGTTGGCCTTGTAGCGCTCGTAGTCCTCCTGCCCGCCCCAGCGGGCATCCGCACGCTCTTCGAGCATGGGGATGCCGCTCACCTTGATGAGCAGGAAGGCGACGAACACCGGGGAGATCAGGGTGGCGTACTGCCAGCCCTGGAGCACCGGCAGGGCGATGATCGCCATGCCCACCCAGATCACGATCTCGCCGAAGTAGTTCGGGTGGCGCGACCAGGCCCACAGGCCCGTGCTGATGAACTTGCCCGCATTGGCCGGATCCGCCTTGAAACGCGACTTCTGCGCGTCGGCCAGGGCCTCGATGGCAAAGCCCGCGGCCCACACGACGATCCCCAGCAGGCCCACGACGCCGAGGGGCTGACGCACACCCCCGGTGATGACGGCGAGCGCGGCGGCAGCGGTCAGCAATACCCACAGGCCCTGGAGGGTCCAGGCCATGAGGAAGGTCACCGGGTTGGTCTTCATCTCGTCGAAGCGTCCGTCCTTGCCGTCCTTCATGATGCGTATGAAGAGGAAGGAGGCCAGGCGTGCGGCCCAGACGATCACGCCCGCGGCCACGAGTTGACCGCGCAGGTCCAGGTCACTGGAGAGGAACACGGCCACCAGCGTCACCGTGAGGTAGGTGATGCCGCCCGTCAGGTCGTAGATGCGCTCGCTGCGGGCGATCGCCGACGGGATGAAGACAATCCAGTTGATGGCGAAGGCGAGGGCGGCGCACAGGGCGAAGACAGGCCATCCCCCTGCCGTGGTGTCGCCGCCGTCGCTGCCGGCGACGGCGATGGCCGCGCCAACCGCCGTGGCCACGACGATGGCGATCAGTGATTTGAGGTTCGAACTTTCCGATTCCGACTCGGCCACGTGGGGCTCCTTTGCCTGCGGCGCCTGCGGGGAATCGCGCGCCTGACGAAAGTGTACTGGCACCTTTCGTCGCCCCCACTAGCGCGGATGTGGTGGTGTGCTCGCGCCCTCCGGCTCATGGGTGCGCCCAACCTTGATGCACTGCACCGGCACAACGCACGGCTTTGGCGCGTGGTCGTGCGCTGACGGCACCGCGTAGTGGATGTCACCCACAAGGGTTGCCGCCCTGGTGCCCGCCCACGCGTTCTTGGCACTCCCGAGCAGTCCTCGGCGAGAAGCAACCGTTTGCAGCGCAGCGGGGCGTCGAAACGAACGACTCGATCAGGTGAGTAAGTGCCGCTTGAAGCACACCCAAACCCGTGAACTGGCGCACAAAATGCATAGAAGACGCTGCTCAGGTGATGTGACTCGGGAGCCCACATGCATCCACCGCCGCAGCTATCGCGTCGACGGTTTCTTGAACTCATTGGATCTTCCGGCGGGGCCAGCGCCGCCTACGGCGTCGCGATGGCCCTCGGCCTTCTGCCGGACTTCGCCGAGGGCGCGGGCGTACCGTCCACCCTGACCAAGCCCCGCTCACCGCAACGGGTGGTGATCTTGGGCGCCGGTATCTCCGGCCTCGCCGCCGCCTACGAGTTGGGGCGCGCCGGCTACGAGGTGACCGTGCTGGAGGCCTCGCCCCGCGCCGGCGGGCGCAACTTCACCGTTCGCCACGGCACGGTGATCGATGAGATAGGCGCCCGCCAGGTCTGCGACTTCGACGATCACCCCAACCTCTACTTCAACGCCGGTCCGGCCCGCATCCCGGGCAATCACCGGCGCTTACTCCACTACTGCCGCGTCCTCGGCGTGCCCCTCGAGGTGTTCGTCAACGAAAACCGCAGCGCCTACGTGCAGGACGATCGCATGTTGGGCGGCCGCCCGATCCGCAACCGCGAGTACGTCACCGACATGCGCGGCTTCCTGAGCGAGCTGCTGTGCAAGTCCATGTCGCCCCAGGCGATGGAGGGCGCCCTCTCCGCGGATGATATCGAGCGCGTGCGCGAGTTCGCCCGTGCCTACGGCGATCTCGGTCCAGACCACAGTTACCATGGCTCTCACCGCGCGGGCATCGCCGGTGGCGGCATGATCATGCCCGCCAGCGAACGCGACACCTTCGAGCTGAAGGAGCTGCTCAAGTCTGATTTCTGGCGCTTCCCGATGCACTGGGGAGAGCTGGGCGACCAGGCCACCCCCATGATGCAGCCCGTGGGCGGCATGGATCGGATCGTGGCCGGCTTCATGCGTCAGGTCGGATCGGCGGTGCGCTTGAATTCACCTGTGCGCGGCGTATTCCTGCGCCCCGGCGGCGTGCGCGTCGCCTACGACGATGCCAACGGCGAGCGCCAGCAGATCGATGCCACCTACTGCTTGAACAGCATTCCCTCCCATCTCCTGGCCGGCATCGAACACAACTTCCCGGCGCGCTACGCCCGCGCCTTGCAGGCGCCGACCCGCGGCAAGCTGTTCAAGATCGGGCTCCAGGCGCGCGAGCGCTTCTGGGAACGCGAGGGCATCTACGGCGGTATCTCCTGGACCTTTCAGGACATCGCTCAGATCTGGTACCCCAGCCACGGCATCCACAGCGCCAAGGGCATCGTGCTCGGGGCGTATACCTTCCCGCCCCACGTGGGCGAGAAGTTCGCCCGTCTTTCACCGGCTCAGCGCATCGCCAAGGCGATTCGAGAGGGCGAGAAGGTGCACCCGGGCTACGGCAGCTACATGCAAACGGGCGTCTCCGTGGCCTGGCATCGCATGAATCATATGCTGGGGTGCGCTGCGCGTTGGGACGAGCAGAACCGTCGCGAGTACTTCCCCACGCTCGCCGCGCCTGTCGGCAATCACTTCATGATCGGCGACCAGGTGAGCTACCACGCGGGCTGGCAGGAGGGTGCCCTGGCGTCGGCGCTCAAGGTGGTCGAGCAGATCGACGAGCGCACGACGATGGCCGCGGTCTGACATGCAGCCAGTCGCCCGTGTGCTGAACGTCGTCTTGCTATCAGGAGCATTGGCGGGTGTGCCGGTGATGGCGGCGCCGACCCAAGATCAGTGCTTGCTCTGCCACGGTGTGCGGGCCCAAGGCAACGAGGCGATCGGCGCGCCAGCGCTGAATGTACTGGCGCCGTGGTACGTCACGGATCAGTTGCGCGCCTACAGGGCTGGGCAACGGGGTGGCGACGATGAGTACGGGGCGGTGATGCAGGCCGTGGCGGCGGTGCTCAGCGATGAGCAGATCGTCGAGGTGGCCGAGGCCGTCACCGCCATCGACGACCACACGGCGCTGGCCTCCGCAGCCAGCCAAGCCACAGTCGACGCTGCCGCCAGCTACCCCGCCTGCGCCGGATGCCACGGTGAGGACGCCGGCGGTAACCGGGCCCTGGGCGCGCCAGCACTGGCTGGGCAGAACGCCTGGTACCTGCGCAAGCGAATGGAAGCCTTCGTTGGTGCCGAGGATGCCGTTGAGGACAGCAACCTCTTGGCCATGCAGGCCTCGCTCTCGAGCCTGGGTGGAGCGCAGGCCCTGGACCAGCTCAGCCAGTACCTGTCGTCCCTGCCGCCAGCGGCGCAACCCGACCCAATTTCCGGCCAACAGGAGTCAGCCAAGATGAATACCCCTCGTGTGCGTGCAGCGGCCATGTTGGCGAGCACCGTGCTCGCCGCTGCGCCGCTGGCAGCGCAGGACGTGACCCGCTATCCCTTGCCCAACGGATCCACCTTCCCGATCGCACTCGCGGTGGAGACCTCGCCGGGCACGACGCTCATCCACCACAGCGGCCTCACGCCGCGCCCCGTGGATCCCGACGCTGAGCGCTTCAGTAAAGCCTATTGGGGCGACACGAAGACTCAGGCGATGAGCGTCTTCAGTCGGATGGAGGCATCGCTGGAAAACCTCGGCGTGGGCTTCGGTGACATCATCAAGATGACCGTGTTCCTGGTCGGCACGGAGGAGACCGGGGGTCGCCTGGACTTCGCCGGCTTCATGGAGGCCTACACGCAGTACTTCGGCACCGAAGAGCAGCCAAACTTGCCCGCCCGTTCCGCGGTGCAGGTGGCAGGTCTCGCCGCCCCGGGAATGCTGGTCGAAGTCGAGGTCATCATCGCGCGACCTGAGTAAGGCACCGGTCGCCCGAAAACCGTGCAGGCGGGTGGCGCTGTCAGGCGCCACTCGTTGACTACCGCACGCTTCAAGCGCGTCCCTCTGGCGCGCCGCGGGTGCGTTCGGCGCCCGTTTCCCTTTCGCGTCTCCTTTCGTCTATATCGTTGCGTATGTCATCGTTGATAAATGCAACTGCAATCAATTGCATTAGTTAATGCGCGATTGTGGTGCAGCGCGGTGAACCTTGGGGCACTTGATGGCGGATGAAGCGCTCCGAGAATCTCGCCCCCGTGCTTCGCCGATTCGTCACCTCGAGAAAAATCAAGGCTAATCAACGGGTAAGCATTCGAGGCGGCGAGATTTCGTTGCGATGCGCAAATGTTGGCATGGCCTGTGCAGCTGGCTCTCCCAAGGATTCGTACGAGTCCCGTGGGTCACCTAACGCCTGGGGAAGGTGCGGTGGCCAAATTCGTTTCTGGGGAGAGATGAGGCAATGAGCGTACGCAGTAACAGCATCAAGATCGCATTCGCTTTGGGTGCGATGAGCGTGGCGGGGGCCACGCTGGCGCAAGAAGGCGAAGTGGAAGAGGTCACCGTGACCGGCCTGCGCGGAGCGCCGCGCACCGCCGTCGACGCCGCCGTGCCGGTGGACACCTTCGATTCATCGGCCATCGAGGCCGTCTCGCACACGGACACGCAGGACATCCTGCAAACGCTGGTGCCGTCCTACAACGTGGGGCGCCAGCCGATCAGCGACGGGTCCACCTTCATTCGGCCCGCTTCGCTGCGCGGCCTGCCGTCGCACCACACGTTGGTGCTCGTCAACGGCAAGCGACGTCACCGCGCGTCGCTGGTGACGATCGGCGGCGACGGTGCCCAGGGCCCCGACGTCGCCACGATCCCTTCCATCGCCATCCAGAGCATCGAAGTGCTGCGCGACGGGGCGTCCTCTCAGTACGGATCGGATGCCATCGCCGGGGTGATCAACTTCAACCTGAAGCAGAACTCCGAGGGGATCGACGTGGCCCTCGATACGGGGCAGTTCTACGAGTCCGACGGCACCAGCATCACCGCACAGGCCAATGTGGGACTACCATTAGGGGACTCGGGCTTCCTCTCCATCTCCGGTGAGTTCAACGACGCCGACTTCACCGAGCGGGCTGAGCAGTACTGTGAATCCTGGTTCTGCGTGGATCCCGACAATCCGCGCTTCGATCCGGAGGCGGGCTACGCAGACTTCGTGCTCGGTCGGCCGAACCCGGACGACGCCCGCCTCGACGCCCTCCAGCAGGCATTCCCCGGAGGCATCGATGATGCGTCGGTGCAGGGCAGCGTCGTGCAACCCTGGGGCCAGCCCAACACGCGCTCCGCCCGCTTCTTCTACAACGCCGGCTACGACTTCGATAACGGCATGGAGCTCTACAGCTTCGGTAGCTACTCCGACAGCGAAGGCGATGGCAGCTTCTTCTACCGCTATCCCGGCAACGGCACCATCGAAGACCTGCGCCTGGAAGACGGCTCCCTCTACAGCCCCCTCGAGATCTTCCCGGGCGGCTTCACGCCGCGCTTCGAAGGCGAGGTGACCGACTACTCGGTAGCGGGCGGCCTACGCAGCCAGGAGAACGCACTCTTCTCCTGGGACGCGAGCGCACGCTACGGCTTCAACGAGATCGACTATCGCCTCTTCAATACCATCAACCCGTCGCTGGGGCCGGACACGCCGACGGACTTCCGCCCGGGCACGCTCACCAACGAAGAGTTCCAGGTGCAGCTGGACATGACCAGTGAGTTCGACATCGGTACGGCGTCGCCGCTCGTGGTCGCCTATGGCGTCTCCTACCTGGACGAAAGCTACGACGTGGGCCAGTCAGACGATCCTGCGTCCTACACACCGGGTCCCTTCGCGGCTCAGGATCCCTTTGGTTTCTGTACGGATGAAGCGGACGTCGCGTCACGTACGGCCACCGCAGCGGGTCAGGCCGTCATCGACAACGGCTCTTCCCTCAACTGTGCCGACGCCAGCGATGCCGTCTACACCGTGGTCGGGGTCGGTTCGAACGGCTTCCCGGGTTACTCACCCGAGTTCTCGGACACCTATGAGCGTGACTCCTTCGCCGTCTACCTGGATCTGAGCGCCGACGTCACCGAGAAGCTGCTCCTGCAAGGCGCCGTGCGCTTCGAGGACTACTCGGACTTCGGCAGCGTGACCGTGGGCAAGGTGGCGGCTCGCTACTACCTGGCGCCCAACTTCGCTGTTCGCAGTTCCTGGGGCACCGGGTTCCGCGCACCCACGCCGGGGCAGCAGGGCACGACCAACGTCTCCACGCGTCTGCCCAACGGCTTCCCCGTCGCCACCGGTCTGTTCCCAGCCTCCGGCACCGTTGCTCAGGCCCTGGGCGCATCGCCGCTGGATGCGGAGACCAGCGACAGCTTCACCGTGGGCTTCACGGCCGCCGTGGGTGCCCTGGACCTGACCGTCGACTTCTACCGCATCGACATCGACGATCGCTTCAACGCCATCTCGACCCTCGATGTCTCGGCTGATCCGGACAGCGGCGACGCCTTCGATAACTTCCTCGCCCTGCAGGCCGCGGGTGTCGTGGGGGCCGAATCGATCGGTGGGGTGAACTACTTCACCAACGCCTTCGACAGCCGCACCCAGGGCGTCGACGTGGTGGCCACCTATCCGGTCGCCTGGGGCAGCGCGGGCACCACGGACTTCATGTTCTCGATGAACTACAACGAGAACGAGCTTCGCTCGGATGCGAGTGAGTTCTTGAACCCGGAGGCTCAGTTCGACTTCGAGAACGCCGACCCGAACCTGCGCTTCAACGTGATGGGCGTGCACAGCGTCGGTCCCTTCAGCGTGCTCGCCCGCGGCCGCTTCTTCGGCCCGAGCGACAACTCGGACAACACCACTCCCCTGTCCATCCAGGAGTACGACAGCACGCTGTTCGTGGATCTCGAGGCGAGCTACCAGATCACGGACAACGTGCGCATGACGGTCGGCGGTCGCAACATCTTCGATACCTTCCCCGATGAGGTGGACCGTATCGCCAGCGACAACGACTTCTGCTGCGGACGCATCTTCGCCTCGAGTTCGATCGTGCCCTGGCAGGGCGGCTTCTATTACGCGCGCTTGAACGCAAGCTTCTAGCGCGACAATCCCCCCCGGGCGCGGCCATCCCTCTCTTCCCTCTTTTGGTCGCGCCCACCTTCCAGCGGTGAGGGCCGCGGACGCATGCGTTCGCGGCCCTTGTCATCTCGCTGTCATGCTTAGAGCGCGGCTGGAGTTCGTCGGGGCAGGCGGTTAGGCTCCCCGAGTGCTCGCACCGGGAACGATCCTCGCCATGGAATGCTCTGCTGCGCTACGCCTGCGGGCCGTCTTCCTGTCGCTGCTAACGGGCTTGGCGATGTCTATCGCACCGCTCGCGCAGGCCCAGGAGTCGGTGACGATCGGGGTGCTCATCGACGGCCCCGATGAACTCGCGAACGCGCAACTGCCCGCGATCCAGCGTGAGATGGTCGATCTCCTACGTCCCGATGTGGAGCCACTCTTTCCGCAGGCAAAGCAACTCGACGGTGACTGGCGCCTCGCGGGCGTTCGCGCTGGCCTGGCACGCCTGCTGGCCGACGACGAGGTGGACCTGATCATCACCTTAGGCCTGGTCGCCTCCCACGAAGCCTCTCGCATCGACAACCTGCCCAAGCCGGTGATCGCGGCCCGCGTCGCTGACGCCATCCTGCAGGATTTTCCCTTCGTGACCGGGGTCAGTGGTAAGGCGAATTTCACCTACGTGACGAGCCTGCGAGAGGTGGAACAGGACCTGGAGAGCTTCTATCGCATCAGTCCCTTTGAGCACCTGGCGGTGCTGGTGGATGCCCTCACCCTCGAGTCGATTCCCGAACTGCGCCAGCGCGCCAAGGCCACCGAGACCGCCTTCTCCGTGAGCGTGGACGTGATCCCGGTTACCGACTCGGCCGCGGACGCGCTGACGCGCCTGCCAGCGCGCGTCGATGCCGTGTACGTCACGCCCCTGAACCGTTTGAGCAGCGCCGAGATGCGCGGGCTGGCCGATGGCCTGATCGCGCGACGCCTGCCGAGCTTCTCCCTCCTCGGGCGCTCCCAGGTGGAGGAAGGGCTGATGCTGGCCACTGGCGGTGGTAGCGAAGACCTCACGCGCTACGCGCGCCGCATCGCCCTGATGGCGCAGCGGATCCTGCTCGGCGAGCCGGCGTCAGCGCTGGAGGTGGCCTTGCCCCAGGCCGAACGGGTATCCATCAACATGCGTTCGGCCCGGGCCATCGGCTTCCTGCCCCGCTGGTCCGTGCTGGTCGATGCCATCCGAATCGACGATGTGGAGCCCGACCAGGGCGAGGCCTTCAGCCTGATCGGCGCCATGCTCGACGCGGTGGATCGCAACCTCGGGCTGCGCGCCGACGAGCTCGATGTGCGCATCGCCGAGGACACGGTGGATCAGGCGCGCTCGGGGTTGCTGCCGCAGGTGTCGAGCTCGCTCAGTCGCACCCAGATCGATGGTGATCGGGCGGCGCCGGGCCTCGCCGCAGAGCGCACCACCGACGCCACCATCGAAGTCTCGCAGGTGATCTACGCGGAGGAGGTCCGCGCCGGCTTCGTGGTTTCGCGCTTCCTGCGCGACTCGCAGGACCACGCCTACCGCGCTCGCGTCCTCGACGTGCTGCAGCTCGCCGCCAACGCCTACCTCAACGTGCTGCGGGCCAAGGCCCTGGAGCGCGTGCGCGCCTCCAACCTCGAGGTCACGCGCACCAACTTCGAGCTGGCGCGCACCCGCGAGCGTATCGGCATCAGCGGCCGCGGCGACGTGCTGCGCTGGGAAAGCGAGCTGGCCTCGGACAAGCGTGATCTCCTGGCCGCGGAAGCGGATCGCCGCGCGGCCGAAGTGGAGCTGAGTCGAGTCCTGAATCGCCCGCAACAGATCGCCCTGGCCACCACCGATGCGGGTACCCAGGGCCCGCTGCAGGCCTTGGAAGACCCGCGCTTCACCCGCTTCATCGACAACCCAATCGTGTGGGAGACCTTCCAGGAGTACGTGGTCGAAGACGCCCTGCGCCAGGCGCCCGAGCTGGCGCAGTTCGATGCCCTGGAATCGGCCCAGGAGCGCGATCTGCTGGCGCAGAAACGCAGCTTCTACATTCCTTCGGTCACGGTGGGCGGCAGCGGCTCGAGCAACCTCGGGCGCGGCGGGCGAGGCTCGGACTTCGCGGGCGCCGGCCTCGACGATGAGAGCTGGAACGTGGGGGTGCAGCTGAGCTTGCCGCTGTTCGCCGGTGGCGCCCGTCGGGCGGCCCGTTCCCAGTCCGCCCACGCCCTCGACCAGATTCAGACCCAGCGTGCAGATCTGGCGCAGAGCGTCGAGGCGCGCGCGCGTGCAGCGCTGAAGCAGACCGGAGGCTCCTACCCGGCCATCGAGCTCTCGGGGGATGCGGCCCGGGCAGCGGCCGAAAACCTGGAGCTGATCGCCGATGCCTATTCCCAGGGCGCCGTGTCCATCACCGACCTGGTCAACGCCCAGGACGCCGCTTTGGCCGCCAACCTGGCCCAGGCCGAAGCCCGCTACGCCTTCCTGTTGGACTACGTGGAGCTGATCCGGGCCTCGGGCAGCTTCGAATCGGTGCTGAGCCAGGAGGGCCTGGAAGCCTGGTTCGCCCGCCTAGCGCAATACTTCGCTGATCGCGGCGTACAGCCGCTCGCGCCGGAGAGACCTCGATGATCCGTGCCAACGCCTGGCTGCGTGCAGCGCTCGTCGCCGCCGCCCTGCCCCTGCCCTTCCTGGCGGGGTGTGATGCGCCGCAACCCGACCCTGAGCCGGTGGTGCGACCGGTGCGCTACGAGCGCGTGCTGCCGCGCGATGCGGCGGAGGTGCGCACCTTCTCCGGCGTCGCCCAGGCGGCGCTCGAGAGCAACTTGAGCTTCAAGGTGAGCGGCACCGTCACCGATCTCCTGGTGGAAGTGGGGGATTCGGTGTCGCCGCAGCAGGTTATCGCGCGTCTCGACCCCACGGACTATCAGGTGCGGGGGCAGGAGGCGGAGGCGGGGTTGGCCTCGGCCCAGGCCAACGAGCGCAACGCGCGCGCCTCCTACGATCGCACGCGGGGGCTCTACGAGAACCGCAACGCCTCGCGCAGTGAGCTCGACGCCGCGCGGGCCCAGTCCGAATCGGCGGCAGCCCAGGTGCGCCAAGCTACCCAGCAGCTCGAAGCGGCGCGCCTGCAGCTCTCCTACACGCGCTTGCGTGCGCCCCAGGAATGCACCGTCGCGCAGACGCCGGTAAAGACCAGCGAGAACGTGGCCGCCGGCCAGCTGGTGGTACGGGTGAATTGCGGTGAGTGTCCCGAGGTGCAGGTGAGCGTGCCGGGCACGGTGATCTCTCGCGTGCGCGAGGGTGATCCGGTGTCCGTGGTGATCGGCGCGCTCGAGGACCGACAGTTTCCCGCGACGGTGACCGAAGTGGGGGTGGCCTCGGGCAACGGCTCGTCTGCCTTCCCCGTCACCGTGGCCCTGATCGAGGGGTGTGATGCGGTGCGTTCGGGCATGGCGGGCGATGTGATCTTCGAGATCGGCGTCGAGTCCAGCGGCGATGAGTTGGTGGTGCCCCTGGTGGCCGTGGGCGAGGACGCGGCGGGCAAGTTCGTCTTCGTGCTGGAGCCGGACGAGGGGGATCTCTGGCGTGCCCTGCGTCGCGAGGTGACGGTGGGGGCGCTCACCCCCGGTGGGGTGGCCATTCAACAGGGCCTGTCCCCCGGAGAACTCGTGGTGACCGCCGGCGTTAGCCGCATTCAGAGCAATCAAGTCGTGCGCTTGCTGGAGCGCTGAGCGTGAACATCACCCAGCTGGCCATGTCCCGAGATCGGGTGACGCTCGTCGCCCTCTTGGTGGTGCTGTTCGCAGGCCTCGCCGCCTACCAGTCCATGCCGCGCAACGAGGACCCCGGCTTCATCATCCGAACGGCGCTGGTGCAGACCATGTTCCCCGGCGCCAGCCCTGAGCGCGTCGAGCAGCTGGTCACAGACAAGCTCGAAGAGGCTATCCAGGAGATGCCCGAGCTCGATTACATCAACAGCGACTCGAAGGCGGGTGTGTCCGTCATCTACGTCAACGTGAAGGAGAGCTACACCCAGATGCGTCCCATCTGGGACAAGCTGCGGCGCAAGGTCGACTCTGCGCGGGGCAACCTCCCTGACGATGTGATCGGCCCCTTCGTCAATGATGAGTTCGGCGATGTCTTCGGCACGGTCATCTCGATGGTGGGCGAGGGCTTCAGCTACCGCGAACTCGAGGACATCGCCGAAGAGGTGCGCGATGAACTCCTGCTCATCGACAACGTGGCCAAGGTGGATATCTTCGGCACGCAGGAGGAGCGCATCTTCGTCGAGTACGACAACGCGCGCCTGGCCGAGCTCGGCCTCTCGCCCCTGCAGCTGCAGAGCATTCTGACCAGCCGTAACATCATCCTGCCCGGCGGCGATCTGATCACCGAGTACGAGAAGCTGCTGCTCGAGCCGTCCGGCAACTTCCAAACCCTCGACGAGCTCGGGCGCACGATCGTCAACGTGCCCGGCTCCAACGACGTGATCCGTCTGCAGGACATCGTCTCCATCGAGCGGGGCTACGTCGATCCGCCCGAGGAGCTGTTCCGCTACAACGGCGAGGCGGGCCTCTCCCTGCACGTCTCGTTGCGCGAGGGCGGCAACGTCATCGACATGGGAGAGGACGTTCGCGCCGTGGTCGAGCGTGCGCGCAGCGTCTATCCCATCGGGGTGGAGTTCGAGTTGCTGTTGGATCAGGCCAAGGTGGTCCAGCGCAAGGTGGATGAGTTCACCGGCAGCCTCGTGCAGGCCGTGCTGATCGTGGCGGTGGTGATGCTCGTGTTCCTCGGCCTGCGCACGGGGTTGATCGTCGCCAGCCTCATTCCGGCGGCCATGATCTCGGCCCTGCTGATCATGTCGACGATCGGCGTGGGACTCGATCAGATGTCCCTGGCGGCCTTGATCATCGCCCTCGGCATGTTGGTCGACAATGCCATCGTCATGACCGAGTCGGTGATGGTGCGCATGGGGGCCGGGGAGTCGGCCTGGGACGCCAGCCTGAATGCGGCGGCCGAGTTGCGCCTGCCCTTGCTGATCTCCTCGCTGACCACATCGGCCGCCTTTCTGCCCATCTACCTCGCCGAGTCGTCCACGGGTGAGTACACCGCGCCTCTGTTCATCGTGGTGACCATCACCTTGCTCTGCTCTTGGGTGCTCGCGCTCACGATGGTGCCGCTGCTGTGTTCCCGCTTCCTGCGCATCGAGGCCCGCGAAGAGGGCAGCGATCCGTACGGCGGACGCTTCTACGGCATCTACCGCACCTTGCTCCTGCTCGCCCTGCGCCACCGTTTGATCGCCCTCGGGTTGGTGGCGGCCGTGTGGTGGGGGGCGATGCAGGGCTTTGCCTACGTACCCAACATTTTCTTCCCGGATAACGATCGACCCCAGTTCACGGCGGAGGTGGAGCTGCCGAACAGCGCGCCCATCGAGCGCATGGACGCCCTCATGCACGCCCTCGATGACTTCGTTCGCGACCGCTTGAGCGCTCGCGACGAGGAACCCGGTGTGACCCAATGGGGCACCTTCGTCGGCGCCGGTGCGCCGAAGTTCCTGCTGCCCTACAACCCGGAGCCTGCATCGCCGAACTACGCGATGGTGCTCGGCGAGGCGAGCAGCGTGGAGGAGATCTCGGCGCGCATCGTGCCGCAGATGCAGGCGTACCTGGAGAACGAATTCCCGGATGCGAACCCGACCATACGCCCGCTGCCCCTCGGTGCTCCGGCCTGGCCGCCGATCTCCGTGCGCCTCTCGGGGCGGGACACGGAGGAGCTGTTCCGAATCGCCGATGCCCTGAAGGTCCAGCTGGAGCAGGTGCCCGGCGCCCGCCAGGTAACGGACGACTGGGGCATGCGATCGAAGAAGCTGCAGGTGGTGGTGGACGAGACGCGGGCCCGCCTCGCCGGCGTGACCAACCAGGACGTGGCGCTCTCCCTGCAAACGGCCCTCGATGGCCTCGAGACCACCGAGTACCGCGAGGCCGATGAGCTGATCCCCGTGATCCTCCGCTCGCGCGGCGCCGTGGGCAGCCTGCCCAAGCGCGGCAGCGCGGTGCCGTCGGTGAACGTGTATGCCCAGTCCAGCGGCCTCAACGTGCCCTTGGACGATGTGGCGACGGTGCGCCTGGTGTGGGAGCCCGCGATCGTGCGCCATCGCGATCGTTTGCGCACGGTGGCGGTGGAGGCGCTGCTGGCGCCCGGGTACACGGCCACCGAAGTGAATGCAGCCATCAGGCCCTGGCTGGAGGAGCAGGCGAAGACCTGGCCCTTCGGCTACGCCTGGGAGTTCGGCGGTGAGGCGGAAACCTCGGGCACGGCCAACGCGTCTATCGCCGCTAAGCTGCCGATCGCAGGGCTGATCATCCTGCTTTTGCTGGTAGCGCAGTTCAACAGCTTGCGCCGGCCCCTGATCGTCCTGATCACGATTCCCTTAGGGCTCATCGGCGTGGTGGCGGGATTGCTTATCGCCCGCTCCTACGTGGGCTTTATGACCTTGCTAGGTATCATCTCCCTGGCGGGGATCGTGATCAACAACGCCATCGTGCTGCTCGATCGCATTCGCATCGAAATCGATGAGCAGGGCTTATCGCCGGCGGACGCGGTGCTGCGCTCGGCGCAGACGCGCCTGCGGCCCATCCTGTTGACCACGGTCACCACCGTGGGCGGGTTGCTGCCCCTGTGGCTGAGCGGCGGCCCTATGTGGGAGCCGATGGCGATCAGCATCATCTTCGGCCTGCTCTTCGCGACCGTGCTCACCTTGGGCGTGGTGCCCTTGCTCTACTCGCTGTTCTTTGGCGTGAGCTTCAAGGGCACCTGAGCCCGATCAAGGCGTTTCTTGTCTGTCCTGGCGCTCGGTCGATACCAGGACGCGTTCGATGCTCTCGTGCGGCACCACGTCGACGCGGCTGTGCTCCGCGTCGTAGAGAAACAGGAAGGCGTTGCTGGCGCCGAGCATGACGCGCTCGCGCGGCTCACCGCCCATCTCGATCTGGATCACCTTGCCCTCTCCGGCCCGAATCGCATCGGCTTTCCAGCCGCCGTACCAGGTCACGAACACCCAGGCGTAGAGCAGCAATAACACACCGTCCGTCCACGGATTGGCCCACGAGCGCTCGGCGATGCGCTTGTAAGCGCGCAGGGGCCAGCTGCGCGGCTCGTGCTTGGCGAACCAGCGCCATTCCCAATGCTGGGCGGCCCTTGCCAGCCAGGTCACCAGCGCCCCGCCCAAGGCCATGGCCAGGGTGATAGGTTCGCGCAGCACGGCCATCAAGAAATCTGTGAGCTGGTAGTAGTTGACGACGTTGACGTTGAACTCGCGGTAGAACTCGAGGCTGAACATCAGACCGATCACCGACGCGGCGAGGTAGGCGACGGTGACGACCAGCGCTGGATGGTCGGCGAAGATCCGTCGCGCCGGATGGGGGCGTAGGAACGGGTTCTCAGGTGGCGTGGCGTGTTGGTCGTCGCGGGCACGGGTCACAGGTGGATTCCTGGGGGCGAGGTTCGCGTGCAGCTTGCCAGCGGGCGCCGTAGGGATCCAGGAACGGGTGGTGCACCGGATGGGCACGTTATGCGCAACGTGACCATGTGTGCTCGATTCGCGAGATTGTGAGGCGCTTCTTAGTGCGGGGGCTTTGCTCTCAAGGGGGCTCTATCGTCGCCGATGGGGTCTCTATAGCACGCGTCTGGGAACACCCTATGCAGTTGCCTCGCTGGTTCCGCCTGCCGGAACGGTTTCGGGCTTTCGGGGTCGGCTTCGGTCGATTGTCGCCCCTCTATCTCCTATGGATCCCGCTCGCCGCGTTGTTGGTCGCCAGCGTGCTGGTGGGGTTGCTGAAGACCCACCACGGCGTCAGCCTGCTGCAGGTGAACGCCCGCCAGCTAGACGCAGCCCTCGAACTGGAAGCGATCCTGCGCGCTCCGAGCGAGGCCGCCCTGCCTGCCTCGGAGCTGCGCGAGCGACTGATCGAACTGCGCCGAGCGCCCGTGGAGTGCGTGCGCAGCGTCGACGCCTCCAGCCGCTTCATCCTGCGCCTGGCCGGTAGCAAGGCGCTCACCGCCCACTGCCAGGACAACGCCCTGCGCGTCGAGCAGGCCCTGGCGACCCTGGATGCGCTGAGCGCTGAACGCCTCACCGAGGCCCAGGCGCGCGCCGCCCTGGTCGACACCACCGGTGAACTGGTGCCCACCGCCATGGCCTTCGACGCCATGATGACGCGTACGCTCTCGCTGCTGACCCGCACCACCAGCCTGGTGTTGCTGCTAGGCGCCGGCATCGTCGGTGCGTGCCTGGCGCTGCTCAGCACCTCGATCACCCGCTCCATGCGCGACATGGAGGAGACGGCCCAGGCCCTTGCGCGCAGCGAACAGCTGAGCAAGCAGCTGGCCCACATCGATTCGGTGACGGCCCTTCCCAACCGTACGCTCTATACGGAACGGCTCGATGCCGTCATCAAGCAGGCGACGTCGAGCGAGGGCGTGGGCTTTGCGGTGATGTTCTTCGATCTCGACGGGTTCAAGAACGTCAACGATGACCTGGGTCACGCGGCGGGTGATATCGTCCTCATGACCACGGCGATGCGCCTGGCGGCGCGCGTGCGCGGTGAGGACACGGTGGCACGCTTCGGCGGCGATGAGTTCGCCGCGGTGCTGACCGGGCTCGATGACCCCGAGCGCATCGACGCCGTCTGCCAGGACATGATCGAGCGGGTGGCCGAGTCCATCACCATCGACGGCCATCAGGTGGGCGTCACCACGAGCATCGGCGTCGCCGTGTACCCCGAGCATGGTACGGACGCCAGCACGCTCATGAAGAACGCCGACATCGCCATGTACGACGCGAAGGGGGCGGGCAAGAACCGCGTGCGGGTGTTCGATTCCACCCTCCAGGACCGCCTCACCGATCGCGTGCGCATCCAGCGTGACCTGCGCCAGGCGATCGAACAGGAGCAGCTCCAGGTCTACTTCCAGCCGGTGGTGAAGCTGCGCACGCAGCGGATCGAGAGCGCCGAGGCCCTCCTGCGTTGGACCCATCCCGAGCGCGGGCCGATTTCGCCGGTCGAGTTCATCCCCATCGCCGAGGAGACCGGGATGATCCTCGAGCTGGGCGAATGGGTGCTGCGCCAGGCCTGCCTGCAGTGCTTGGAATGGCAGCGCCGCGCCCGCAACGACAAGCTGCGCATCGCGGTGAACGTCTCCCCGCGTCAACTCGCCGAGCCCGACTTCTCGCAGCGAGTCGCGCGGGTGCTGGAGGAGACGGGCATGGCGGCGAGCGAGCTCGACCTCGAGATGACCGAAACCACCTTCATCGGCGAAGACGAGGCGTGCATCACCAACTTGAACGCCCTGGCGGAGCTCGGCGTGCGCCTACTGCTCGATGACTTCGGCACCGGCTACTCGTCCTTCAGCTACCTCTACGCCCTGCCCTTCAAGGTGCTGAAGATCGACCGATCGTTGATCCGCAACATCGAAGAAGAAGCGCGGCCCCTGGCGATCATCGCCTCCATCCTGTCCATGTCGCGGGCCCTTGGCATGAGCGTCATCGCCGAAGGGGTGGAGACCGAGGGTGCGCTCAACACCTTGCGCGGGCTCGGCTGCCAGGCGGCCCAGGGCTACCTGTTCCAGGCGCCGGTGAGTGCTGAGGCCTTCGACCCGCAGGCCAAGTTCGAGCGCGACGCCGACGGTGGGGCGGAACCTGACGCCGGCATCACCGCGACCGCGGCAGGCTGACGTAGTCCCTCTGAGCGAGCGATTCCCTTAGCTCGCACCCCCGACGGAGCGTAGGTGCTTCACGCTCGGTGCACCCGTGGCGCGGTCACGGCCTTGGCGCTTGGCGAGGTACAGGGCGTTGTCCGCCGATTCGAGCAGTCGTTCGCCGGAGTTGGGGGTGCACTGATCTGCCGTGGCGTAGCCGATGCTCACGGTGACGGTCCCCAGCGGTGACTCCTCGTGAGGCATGCGTTGGCGCGCGAGGGCGGCGCGGATTCGTTCGGCCACCTGGGCCGCCCCGTCGTAGGGCGTCTGCGGCAGGATCACCGCGAACTCCTCACCCCCGTAGCGGGCGACGATGTCCAGAGGCCGGGCGCAGCTTTCCTTGAGGATGGCGGCGATGCGGCGCAGGGCATCATCTCCGTCCAGGTGACCGTAGTGATCGTTGTAGCGCTTGAAGTAGTCCACATCGATCAGCAGCACGGAGAGAGGCGTCCGCTCCCGGCTGGCGACGGCCGTGGCTTGTGCGAGTCCCTCATCCATCGCCCGTCGATTGAGCACGCCGGTCAGACCGTCCTGGCGGCTCAGGGCCTCCAGGCGCGTGTTGGCCGCGACGAGGTCCGCCGTGCGCTCAGCGATCTGTGTCTCGCGCTCGCGAACCGTGTCCGCGAGTTGCAGCTGCAGCGTCTCGCCCCGTTCCACGGCTTCTCGCAGGGCCGTGTAGGAGCCGCGCAGGCGGGTGGTGACTTCCTTCAGGTGCAGGGCGATGCGCCGGATTTCGGGTGGGGCGACGCGTGGGGGATCGGGCACGTCGTCTCCGCGCTGCGGATCCAGACCCGATACCTCGTCGTCTAGCCAGGCCAGGGGGTGGGAGATGAACGCCGCAAGACCGATCGCGACGGCGATGGTCAGCAACAACGCTAGCCCCGCCCATAGCAGGGCGTAGCGGAACTCACCCCAGCGCTGGCTGGCGATGCGATCGCGCGGCAGGCGCATGAGCACGCGCCAGCCGTTGCCGGCCGGTGCGGCGGCGGTGATGTAGCCGCCGGGCCTCTCCAGGCCGTGCACATCGTTCACGGCCCAGCTGCCGTCGGAGATCTCCGTGAGCGGGCCGAAGCGCAGTCCCGACGATTGGTGAATCATCCGGTTGCGCTGATCGACCAGCATCGCTTCCAGGCCCGGGGGAAGCTCTTCGGCGGCGAAGAGGCCTTCGAACTCATCGAGGATGAGTGATCCCTCGACGATGCCGCCGAATCGCCCATCGCTGAGCAGGATCGGCGCACTCACCGCCACGATCAATGCTTGCACGTCGGTGCCACGGCCCAGAAACACCTCGGACACGAAGGACTGCCCCGTCGCCCTGGCCACTTGGAAGTAGTTCCGGTCGCTGACGTTGTCTGCTGCCGTGATCTTCCATTCCACGGGCGTGCCAGCGTCGCGGATCGTAGAGGCCAGGATGTTGGCCTGCGGGTCCGTCGTGAGCGTGGTGTTGAAGTCCGCGTAGGTGCGGTGGAAAACGAGCAGGTCCCGCAGGCGGTCGTCGTCACCGGTTTCGACGGCGCGGGCCACGCTGTGCGCCAGCTGCGTGATCGCCAGTCGATGCTCCGCGATGAAGGTATCCACGGAGCGGCCGAGGAACGACCCGAGCCTCACCATTCGCTCCGATGATCGTTCGGCTCGTTGTTCCGCCCCGCGGTCGGCGAGGAGGTAGGAGAGGGTGATCGCTGGGATCACCGCCACCATACACATGGCGGTGATCAGCCACGTGCGTAAGGAAGTCTTCGATAGCAGCATCGTTCGATGACAAATCCACCCCGGTCAGCTCTAGGCTAAACACCGTGGGGGGGGCCTTACCGAGGTCGGGTTCACCCGTTCCAGTCTCCGTCCCCAGTGCTAGGTCTCAGTGCGGCAATCGCCTGACGCTCGCCGCCACGCTCTTCAACTTCCGTCCGCAGGTAATTCAGATTAAGTTCAAAATTAATTGACAAGAAAATAGCACTAATAGTACAAATAATGCATGGCAAGAACACGAAAGAGTGATGAACCGCCGGTGTACAACCGCCTCCCTGCGTTGCGCGCCGAGCGTGGACTCAGCCGGCAGCAGGTGGCGGATGCGGTGGGCGTCCACTACCAGACGATCGGTTACCTCGAGCGTGGCGAGTACAAGCCCAGCCTGGTGCTGGCCCTGCGCATTGCGGCGCTGTTCTCCCTGCCGGTGGAGGCGATCTTCTCCTTAGAGCCCCTCGCCCCGATGAGCGAGCAGCTCTATTCGTCGAACAGGAAGGCAACTCATGACTAAACAACAACCCACGGCGCAGGAACTGCGCCGAGAGATGCTGCAGCGGGTGGAACAGATGGCCGAGCGCGAGTTCGCCGACACGCGTTTCGACTGGTTGCGCAGCCTGCCTCGCCGCCGCGCCCTGGTGGTGGTCTGCTACACGACGCTCGTGCTCTACGGTATCGGCGTGTTCGGCGGGTTTGCGGTGCTGACCCTGGTCTCGCTGATCGCCTATATGGCGACCCTCTGGCTGCTGCGCTTGGCGGTCCGCTCCGCGGTCGACCTGCCGGAGGAGGTGGTGGACGAACGCATGCGCGCGGTGCGCGGCGTGACCTATCGTGAGGCCTTTATCGGCACCATGGTACTGATGAGTGCGTACCTAATGGTCTATATCGGTAATGCGCTGCTTGCAAAGCAGGGCGTCTTCGCGCCGATCACCGCCGATCAACTCCACGAGCTGGCCTTCGTGATGTTCTTCGCCGCGTTGGCTCTGCCGGGCGCCCTGTACGCCTGGCGGGAGCGCCATGTCTGATCGGCACCGTCGGTGGTCGGGGCTCAGTTGCGCAGGGAGATGCGGGCCCGGTACTCCCGTGGGGACCAGCCGATCGTTTTGCTGAATTGCTTGCTGAAGTGGTACTCGTCGCAGAAGCCGAGTTCCGCCGCGATATGGCTCAAGGTCTTGCTGCGATCGGACAGCATGCGACACGCGGACTCCATCAGCATGGCCGTGCGATAGCGCCCGGGGGAGAGGCCTGAGAGCTTCTTGAACTTTTTGCGGAACACCTCGTAGTGCACGTTCATCGCGGCCGCGGCCACCTTGGGGTCCGAGTACTCCTCGATGTTGCGCTTCGCTTCGGCCAGCCACATGAGCCGACCCTCGGCATCCTCACGGGTGGCGCGCTGGATCTCCGCCAGTAACTCCTGCAGGCGAATGGCCTCGCGCATCATCTCATCGGCATCGTCGCCATGGGCCTCGCCGATCGCTTGCTTGATGCGTCCCAGCCAGTAGTCGGTCGGCGCGAGGTGGATCACCGGTCGGGAGCGATCGAAGCAGCCCTGCTCGAGCCATAGATCGAAGGCGGGGCCCTCGAAGACGAGGTAGAGCTCATCCCAGGTCTCCCCGCGCGGCGGGCCGTACCAGTGTTCGAGGCCCGGCAGCACCACGATCGCGTTGCCCGCCTCCACCTCGGCGCGGTTGCCGAGGGCGTCGCGGTAGGCGCCGCGACCGCGCACCACGTACACCAAGGTGAAGTGGGGCAGGGTGCGTTTGGGCGTGAGCACGCCGGCCCCCTGCTTGACGAAGCAGGCGATGCGGATGCCGCCGAGGGGCGACACGGCGATGCTGCGTTTGAAAAAAGTGCTCTCTTCCAAGGGTGAGGCCCTCCCATCCTCACGAAGCACACCAAAAAACACATCTTCCGTCCAAATCCAACCTTCCCCTCGCCGATCCCAGCGATGATGCTGGTGGATAAGACATTGGATTACTGCGTCTGGGCCGGCCAAGCTCGCGGCGGTAACCTGGCGCTGGTCAAGAATAGAAACGCATGGCGGAAGAATGCTCGACACCGAGCCCTGGTGAGGCCGATATGACCTTGCATCGGGCAGCGCCCGCGCCCGTGGAAGATGCTGCGGGCGATCGCTTCACGCGCTTGCGCAGTGACGCCGTGGAGCTGATCCTGGACACCAGCCCCGGCGGGCGGCCCTACATCGTCTACTGGGGCCAGGCCCTTCAGCACAGCACGCCCGAGGAGCTGGCGCTCCTGTCCGTGCGCCAATGGACCGTGGGCGGACCTGCCGTCGATGTGCAGTCCTCCCTGTCCAACGAGCTCGGCACCGGCCTCTCCGGACCGGCCGGTTTCGTGGCCCATCGGGCCAGCGAGGACTGGGCAGCGATCCTGCGCATCGTGCGCGTGATTCAGCCCACGCCCCATGAAGCGCAGATCTACTGCGAAGACGCCAACACGCAGCTCGGCGCCGTCTACTCCTTGAGTCTCGATCCCGAGAGCCACGTACTGAGCGCAAGCACGCGCATCATCAACCGCGGCGAGAAGCCGCTCACGATCGATTGGTGCGCCTCCATCTGCATGCCCCTCGATCGGCGACTCATCCGCCTGCTCGCCTTCACCGGGCGCTGGGCGCAGGAGTTTCAGAGCCAGGAGGTGGCGGCCTTCCGCGGCAGCTACGTACGCGAGAATCGCAGCGGGCGCACCAGCCACGACAACTTCCCGGGCCTGATTGCCATGGCTGAGTTCACCAGCGAGAAGGCGGGTCCCGCGGCGGGGTTCCACCTGGGCTGGAGCGGCAACAACCGGGTGCGCGTCGATCGCCACGGCGACGGTCGGGCCTTCGCGCAGATGGGGGAGCTGTTCTACCCCGGTGAGATGGAGTTGCGTCAGGGCGAGGAGTACGAGACGCCGCCGGTCTACGCCGCCTGGAGCCACGATGGCCTGAACGCCCTGTCCCAACGCTTCCACCGTCACCTGGTGCACCAGGTGATGGACGGTCGCGCGCGTCGCAAGCCCCGGCCGGTGCACTTCAATACCTGGGAGGCGATCTACTTCGATCACTCGCCGGCGCGCCTGCTGAGCCTGGCGGCGCGGGCCGCGAGTCTCGGCGCGGAACGCTTCGTGCTGGACGACGGCTGGTTCGGCGGCCGTCGCGACGAGCGCTCGGGCCTCGGTGACTGGTGGGTCTCGCGCGAGGTGTATCCGGATGGCCTAGGACCGCTGGTCAAGCGCGTGCGCGAGCTCGGCATGGAGTTCGGCATCTGGTTCGAGCCCGAGATGGTCAATCCGGACAGCGATCTTTACCGTGCCCATCCGGACTGGATCCTGGAGGCCAACGGGGTGGAGCAAGTGCCGTTCCGCGACCAGTACACCCTGGACCTCACCAAACCGGCGGTCTTCGACTACCTCTTCGGCTGCATCTCCCGCGTGGTGCAGGAGTACGGCGTGTCCTACGTGAAGTGGGACATGAACCGGGACATCCATCACCCGGGCAGCGCCGGGCGCGGGGCGATCCACCGCCAGACCCACGCGGTGTATTCGCTCATCGCCAAGTTGCGCGCCGCGCATCCGTCGCTGGAGATCGAGAGTTGCTCCTCGGGCGGTGGGCGAGCCGACTACGGGGTACTGCGTTGCGCCGATCGCCTCTGGCCGTCGGACAGCAACGACGCTGGCGATCGCCAGCAGATCCAGCGCGGCGCCAGCTACTTCTTCCCGACCAGCGTGATCGGCACCCACGTGGGGCCCCGTACCTGTCACATCACCCGCCGCGTCTACAGCATGGAGTACCGCGCAGGCACGGCGCTCTTCGGCCACATGGGCATCGAGCTCGATCCGGACCAGGAGAGCGAGGAAGACCTCGAGACCCTGCGCAAGGCCGTGGCCCTCTACAAGCAGCACCGTCAGTTGATCCACGAGGGGGATTTCGCCCGCCTGGATTCATCCGACTACCTCAACGTGATCGGCGTGGTCGCCCGCGACAAATCGGCGGCCCTGTTCTCTTGCGCCAAGACCGACGGGCACAGCACCACGCTGCCCGGGCGCTTCCGCTTCGCCGGCCTCGATCCCGCCCGTCGCTACCGCATGCGCGTGGTCTGGCCGACGGCTAACGTGTCGGTGACGTCCCCCTCCATCGTGGATGCGGCCAGGCTGCTCGAGGAGGGCGCCGTGTTCTCCGGCGAGTCGCTGCTGGTGCACGGCGTGCAATTGCCACTGATGCACCCGGATACCTGTCTTGTGTATCACTTCGAAGCCGAGGGCGGCTGAGCGCGACCTACGCCCTGGTGCCTTGGCCCAGAAAGCACAAGTCTGTGCCAAAGGGCTAATTGGATTGTCCGCTGCAAGCGCTAGCCTGCTTGCTTCTACAGCGACTCGAGAGGGTTGACGAGGGGATGCACACTACAGACCTGCTGGTGATCGGCGGCGGCATCAACGGCGCGGGCATCGCCCGCGACGCGGCCGGGCGTGGCCTAGGCGTCCTGTTATGTGAGAAGGACGACCTCGCCAATCACACCTCCTCGGCCAGCACCAAGCTCATCCACGGCGGCCTTCGCTACCTGGAGCAGTACGAGTTCCGCCTGGTGCGCGAAGCCCTGCGCGAGCGCGAAGTGTTGCTTGCGAGCGCGCCCCACATCATCTGGCCCCTGCGCTTCGTGCTGCCGCATGAGAAGAGCATGCGCCCTGCCTGGCTGCTGCGCTTGGGCCTGTTTCTCTACGATCACCTCGGTGGCCGTCGCGAGCTGCCGGGCACGGGTCGGGTCGATCTGACGGCCGCGCCCTATGGGGGCGTGCTCAAGCCCGAGTTCACCTTCGGTTTCGAGTACTCGGACTGCTGGGTCGACGATGCCCGCCTGGTCGTGCTCAATGCCCAGGCCGCCGCCGAACTCGGCGCCGACGTGCGCACGCGCACGGCCTGCGTTGGCCTCGCGCGCGAGGGCGATGGCTGGCTGGCCACGCTCAAGCAGGAAAACGGCGCCACCTTCCAGGTGCGGGCGCGTGCTGTGGTCAACGCCGCCGGCCCGTGGGTGGCAGACGTGCTCGCCCTGTCGGCGCCGACAGCGCAACGCCATGCGGTGCGTCTGGTGAAGGGCAGTCACGTGGTGGTGCCCAAGCTCTTCGACGGCGATCACTGCTACATTTTCCAAAACGGCGACGGCCGGGTGGTGTTCGCCATTCCCTACGAGGAGACGTTCACCCTGGTGGGCACGACGGACCTCACCTACGAGGGCGAGCGCAACCACATCGCGATCGCACCCGAGGAGGTCGACTACATCTGTCGCGCCGCCAGTGAGTACTTCGCCAAACCCCTGTCAGCGGACGACGTGGTGTGGAGCTACTCGGGCGTTAGGCCCTTGTACGACGACAACGCCGAGAGCGATTCCGAGGTCACCCGTGAGTACGTGTTCGATCTGCAGGGCAAGGGCGCCGAGGCGCCGCTACTGTCGATTTTCGGTGGCAAGATCACCACCTATAGGCGTCTGGCGGAGCAGGCCATCGCCAAGCTCGCGCCCTGGTTCCCCGACGCGCGCGAACCCTGGACCGAGCAGGCGCCCCTGCCCGGTGGCGAGGGCCTCGCCATCGATATGGGCGTCTTCTACGAGGAGCAGCGTGCGGCGCGCCCCTGGATTCCGCCGGCGCTCCTGCGGCGTTGGGTTCGCCTGTACGGATCTTGCCTAGGGAAAATGCTCGGTGGCGCGGCACGCCTGGACGATCTCGGTGTGCACTTCGGCGAGGGGTTGTACGAGCGCGAGGTCTCCTACCTCATCGAAACCGAGTTCGCGCGCAGCGCCGAGGACGTGCTCTGGCGTCGGACGAAGTTGGGCCTTCGCCTCGACTCACAGGCGGTGCAGCATCTGGAGCATTGGCTACGCCAGCGGCAGGCAGCGTAACGCCGCAGGAAGGGAAGCTTGAGTAACGCAGACACGCGCAGCACCCTCGCGCAGACGATCGGTGGCGCGCCGGTGCATCGACGCACTCACCGCCGCGTGGATGGGCGCAACGTGCATCTATACGGCTACGCGCCTCACGTGGGCGTGCCAGCGCCGCAGCCGCCAGAAGAGCTCGCGCGCGGCGCGGAGTTGCGCCTCCATCCCCTGCGTGGGGAATGGAACGTGTACGCCGCGCACCGCCAGCACCGCACCTTCAAGCCCTCCACGGCGGACAACCCTCTCGCGCCTACCGCCCCTGGTGGACCGGTCACGGAGATCCCCTTCGAGACCTTCGAGCTGGCCGTGTTCGAGAATCGTTTCACGAGCTTTCACCCCGAGGCGCCGATGCCGCCGGAGCGCCCCGCGGTGCGCGCTGTGCCCGCGCATGGCCTGTGCGAAGTGGTGGTGTACGGCACCGAGCCCACGGGCAATCTGCACGCGATAGGGCAGGCGCGACGACGCCTGCTGCTGGCGGCGTGGATCGATCGCTACGAGGCCCTGTTCGCCACGGGCTGCGAGTTCGTGTTGCCCTTCGAAAACCGTGGCGATGCGGTGGGCGTGACCCTGCCCCATCCCCACGGTCAGGTGTACGGCTTCGCGCAGACGCCGCGCATGAGCCAGCTCGCCGCAAGTGCCTTCGCGGAAGGCTACGACCTCGCGTCCGCGCGGGCCCAGACCGCGGCCACCTATGAAGTGTACTCGCTGGATGGCGTGAGTGCCTGGTGCCCGCCCTACGCGCGCTTCCCCTATGAAACATGGGTGTTGCCGCAACGGCGGGTCGCAGGCCCCTGGGAGTTGAACGAGCAGGAGCTGGATGCCTTTGCGGCACTGCTCGGCGACATGACGGCTCGCTACGACGCCCTGTTCGGCGAGCCCACGCCGTACATGATGGCCCTGCACGCCGCGCCCAAGGGGCAGGAGGCGACCTACCATTTCACCGCCCAGTTCTATCCCATTTTGCGCGCGCCCGGCAGGCTGAAGTACCTCGCCTCGGTGGAGCAACACACGGGGGTGTTCACCGTGGACGTGATGCCGGAGCAGGCGGCGGCGGCCTTGAGGGCCCTGGCATGAGTGCTCGCGATGTGGAGCAGGGCTTCGTCGAGCTCTTTGAGACGCCGTCAGTGGTCATCGGGCAGGCGCCGGGTCGGGTCAACCTGATCGGTGAACACACGGACTACAACGGCGGCATGGTGCTACCGGCCGCCTTGCCCCTGAGCTTGCAGGTGGCGTTGGCGCCGCGCTCGGACGATGCCCTCTACATCGCTAGCGAACAGCACGCGGGCATCACCGTGCGCGCCTTTGGCGAGGCGCCCACCGGGCATTGGTCTGATCATCTGATCGGCGCCCTGCAGGCGGCCCGCGAGGCAGGCTTGGTGAGCGGTGGCTTGCACGTGCGGGTGACCTCCAGCTTGCCCCAGGGCAGTGGCCTGTCCTCGTCTGCGGCGTTGATCGTGGCCACGCTGCGCGCCGCCCGCCAGCTGGCCGGGAAGCCCACGGCAATGAGCGATCTCGCTCTCGCCCAGTTGGCGCGTAAGGTGGAGAACGACTACCTCGCCATCCCCTGCGGCATCATGGATCAGATGGCCGTGGCACTCGGCGAGGTCGGCAAAGCGATGCTCCTGGATACGGATACCCTCGACTACGAGCTACTCCCGCTGCCGCAGGAGGTCGCCGTGTGCGTGGTGCACTCGGGGGTCACGCGCCGGCTCGGGGACGGTCGCTACGGGGAGCGCAAGCGCGAGTGTGACCGCGCGGGCCTGGAGTTCGGTACCGCGAGTCTATGCGCGCTGGATCCGCGCGAGGTGGAAGCTGCCCGGGGGATCAACGCCATCAGCCGACGGCGAGCCCGCCACTGTGCGACCGAGCATCGTCGCGTGATTGCGGCGGGACACGCGCTGCGTCGCGCCGACATGGACGCCTTGGGTGAGCTCATGCGCTACTCTCACCTGTCCATGCGCGATGACTTCGAGATGTCCCTGCCCATCATCGATGCCCTGGTGGAAGATGCCGAAGCCCTGGGCGCCATCGGCGCGCGCTTGACCGGTGGTGGCTTCGGCGGTTGCATCGTCGCCCTGCTGCCCCGGGTGGAACGAGATCGTTGGTACAGCCAACTACTCGAGCGGCACCCGCAGGCCTACGCGGTCATCTAGTGTCCTGTCATGTTGGTTCGTTGAAGAATACGCACGGGGCGTTTTGTTCCTGAGTGCGGCGCGACGACGAGCGTGGCAGGCCCCACGGGAGGAGGAGCAACGTGCTCAGGGGCAAAAAGCACCCGCGTATTGTTCAACGAACTAACATGACAGGACACTAGGCGCCACCCACAACGGCTAGGAGAGCACCCCGATGAGCGAGCTGATCGTCGCGATCGACCAAGGCACCACCAGTTCGCGTACCACCGTGTACGGCCTCGACGGCGAGGTGATCGCCCTCGCGCAGCAGGAGTTTCCCCAGCACTACCCAGCGTCCGGTTGGGTCGAGCACGATCCTGAGGAGCTGTGGGCGAGCGTCGTCACCACCTTGCGCGACGCCGTGGCCAAGGCGCAGGCGAAGCGCCGACCGGGCCATGTCGCAGCCGTCGGCATCACCAACCAGCGCGAGACCGTCGTGCTCTGGGACCGGGCCACCGGCGCGCCCTTGCACCGGGCCATCGTGTGGCAGGATCGGCGCACGGCGCAGCGCTGCGATGCGTTGCGGGCGCAGGGCCTAGCGCCCTTGATCACTGATCGCACGGGCTTGCAGCTCGATCCCTATTTCTCCGCGACCAAGATCGCCTGGATCCTCGATCAGGTGCCGGGCGCCCGCGAGCGTGCTGCGCGCGGGGAGTTGGCGGCAGGCACGATCGACTGTTACCTGATCTGGCGCCTGACCGGCGGCAAGTCCCACGCCACGGACGTGACCAACGCCTCGCGCACGAGCCTCTACGACATCGACGGAGGCTGCTGGGACGAGGAGCTGGCGCAGGCCTTCGACGTGCCCCTCTCCGTGCTGCCCGATGTGCACGAGAGCGTCGCCCAGTTCGGACGTATCGACGCGCAGGTGCTCGCCGGCGATATCCCCATCCTCGGCGTGGCTGGCGATCAGCAGGCCGCCTCGATCGGCCAGGGTTGCGTCGCGCCGGGCCCCGTCAAGAGCACCTACGGCACCGGCTGCTTCATGTTGGCCAACACCGGCGAGACGCGCTTGCGTGCGGACAACGGACTGCTCGCCACCATCGCCTACGCCGTTCAGGGACGCACCACCTACGCCCTCGAAGGTTCGATCTTCAGTGCAGGGTCGGTGGTGCAATGGCTACGCGATGCGCTCGGCATCATCGCCCACGCGGGTGAGACCGAGGCGTTGGCCGCCTCGTTGGAGAGTAACGACGGCGTGATCCTGGTGCCCGCCTTCAACGGCCTTGGCGCGCCCTATTGGGATCCGCACGCCCGCGCCGCCGTGCACGGCTTGAGTCGCGGCGCGGGGCGCGCCCACTTCGCGCGGGCGGCCCTCGAGTCCATCGCCTACCAGACCGATGATCTGCTGCAGGCCTTCCGCGGCGCTGGTGTGGAACCCTCGGCACTGAACGTCGACGGTGGCCTCACCGCCAACGCATGGTGCATGCAGTTCACCGCGGACGTCACGGACGTGGCCGTGCGGCGGCCGGTGAACACGGAGACCACGTCCCTCGGCGCCGCCTGCTTGGCGATGATCGGTCACGGCGCCCTGGACGACGTCACGCAGGTGAGTCGCTTGTGGCAGCTCGATCGCGTGTTCGACCCGTCCTTCGATGCACCGCGACGGGACCAACTGCTCGACGCTTGGCGCGCGGCCGTCGCACGCACGCGTTCCGCCTAGGGCGGGCTCCGCCCCGGTCCCTAGCCCAAATAACACATGACCGAACCATCGAGCCCATGGCCAGGGTTATCGAATCGATGACATTTTTCCCTGGACAAGAACCCGTGCACCGCGTTGGGGCGTCTGCGCTTAGGCGTGTGACGAGCGAGTGCACGCTGGCTCCGAGGAGGGAATAGATGAGCAAGCTCAATGCATGGCTGACCGGCGGTGTAAGCGCAGCCGTAGCGCTGTGGGGTAGTGGCGCTGCAGCACAGATCGAGGAAGTGGTGGCCACGGGTATCCGCGGGTCATTGGAACGCGCCGTCGATGTGAAGGAGAACGCAGGCAGCATCGTCGATGCGATCTCCGCCGAAGACATCGCGGACTTCCCCGATACCAACGTAGCGGAATCATTAGCGCGCATCACCGGTGTGGCAATCACCCGAACCCGCGGCGGTGAGGGCCAGTTCGTCACCGTGCGTGGCTTGGGCGAAGAGTTCAACGCGGTCACCTACAACGGCCGCTTGCTGGCGACCGAGAACAACGGTCGTGAGTTCTCCTTCGACGTGATCGCCTCGGAGCTGATCTCCGGCGCCGAAGTCTACAAGAGCTCCGAAGCCCGCCTCGGCGACGGCAGCCTCGGCGGCCGGGTCAACATCCGCTCCGCCAAGCCTCTCTCGCGCCCGGGCTTCCATGCTACGGGATCGGTCAGTGGCCAGTACGAAGGCCTCGACGAGTCCACGGGCCTGCGCGCCACGGGCGTCGTGTCCAACACCTGGGCCGACGATACCTTCGGCGTGATCGCGTCGATTTCCTACCAGCAGCGCGACGCGCGCACGGACATCGCCGAGAGCACGTTCCTGATCCCGGACGTGTTGGTCGACGCTAACGGCCTGGTCAACGGCGGCCTCGACCCCGATGGCGACGGCTTCAACGACGACACGGGCGCCGCCATCACCAACCGAGATGCGCGCTTCAACGGTTTCGCGCCCTCCGTGGCCTTGACCGATCGTCGCCGCATCGGCGGTACCGTGGCCTTCCAGTGGACGCCGTCGGACCAGACGGAAGTCGTGGTCGACGCCCTCTACACCAACTTCGAGAGCCCCGGTCAGCTGTTCGGCTACTCCTACTTCCCGAGCGCCTTCGACGGCTCCTTCACCGGCACCAACGCGGTGGTGAACGAGTTCAACCAGGTGGTGGCGCACGAGATCCAGGCCTTCGCCCTCGACCTGGTGTCTCGTGAGACCGAAGGTGAGGCCGAGACCATCGCGGTGGGCGCGAACATCGAGCACTACTTCAACGATCGTTGGAGCATCAACCTCGATGCGGCCTACTCGAACGCGGAAGGCAACCGCGACAACTTCGGCTCGGCCAGCGGCTCCGGCACCTTCTTCGTGCTCGGCTACCCGAACAACGCCCAGTTCACCTTCGACGCCAACGGCCGGCTCACGCCGAACGCCACCTTCACGGCGCAGAACCTGCCCACCGACACCACCAACACGTCGATCGAGAACCTGACCGCCGACGACATCCGCCTGCACTTCGCCCGTCGCGATACGGTCGAGGTGGAGGATGAGATCATCTCCCTGCGCGCGGACTCGAAGCTCGAGTTCGGCGATGCCGACGTGCTGCGCTTCGGCGTCGACTTCGTCGGCCGCGAGAAATCCAACACGGCCTTCAACAACCTCGCGAACCAGTGTCGCCTGTGCGGCTACGCCACGCCGGTGGCGCAGAACTCGCCGCAACTCGTGCCGACCCTGCTGCAGACCTTCGACGACAGCTTCCTGAGCACGGCGGACGGCAACTTCCCGCGCGTCTTCCCGTTCTTCACCACCGGAGACCTGGAGCAGGCCTACGCCGACTCGGGCAACGCGGACGCGCTCATCGCCACCTTCGACCCCTCGGCCTCGAGCGTGGTGGAGGAGAACGTGTGGGGCACCTACTTCCAGTTCGACTTCGACGGGGAGCTCGGTCGCATTCCGTTCATGGCTAACTTCGGCACACGTTTCGCGTACACCTCGCTCACCTCGACCGGTTCCGCCGGTAGCCTCGGCTCCATCGTGAGCTCCACCCTGGTGCGTGACCCGAACGGCATGACCACCTCGAACCAGGAGTTCGAGTTCGCCGCCGGCGGTGATGTGTCGATCGACAACGACTACTTCGACGTCTTGCCGTCCTTTAACATCAACTTCGATGTGACCGACAACTACAAGTTGCGCTTGGCGGCGTCGCGTTCCCTGTCGCGCCCTACGCTGACGGACCTGTCCACCTTCTTCTCCGTCACCAGCTTCAACCCTGGCGGTGAGCAGGTGCAGTCCGCCAACCCGGAGCTGGAGGCGATCCGGGCCAACAACTTCGATCTGTCCATCGAGCGCTATGGCGACGGCGGCACCTACTTCGCCGTGGCCGCGTTCTACAAGGACATCTCGGACTTCGTCACCAACCGCGTGGTGGAGCAGACCATCACCGTGCCCCAGGTGATCCGCGAGAACGATGGCTCGATCACCGACAACGGCATCCAGGACATCAACTTCTTGGTGTTCGCCCCGCAGAACGGCGACTCCGCCGAGGTGTACGGCCTGGAGCTGGCCGCCCAGTACCTGTCGAACGCTGGCTTCGGTGTGTCCGGTAACGTGACCTTCGCCGACAGCACGGCGACCACCGACGGCGTCAGCTCGCAGCTGGAGAACATCTCGGACGTGTCGGCCAACGGCGCCGTGTTCTACGAGAACTACGGCTTCCAGGCGCGCCTGTCGGTGAACTACCGCAGCGACTACCTGATCGGTCAGACGGTGGAGGGCGGTCTGAACGAGTTCGCCGATGACTTCACCCAGGTCGATCTGTCCATGTCCTACCAGTTCAACGACACGCTCACCGTGTTCCTCGAAGGCATCAACATCTTCAATGAAGAGGTGATCCGCATCTCCGAGTTCGCCAACTCCGGTTTCCTCGAGTCCTTCGAGGAGAACGGTGCCCGTTGGGTGCTTGGCGTACGCGGCGGATTCTGATTAGGCTCCCACATCCCGTTTGTCTTCGTCGTTGTGGGCGGGATCGGGTCAGCCGGTCCCGCCCCTTTTTTGGGTAGCTGAGCGATGAACCTGGTCTCTGCCATCACCTTCCTGGCGTTTACGGCGCTGGTCGCCTTCGCCTCCTGGTGGCTCACGCGCGATGAGAAGCTCGATACCACCGAGGGCTATTTCCTCGGCGGTCGGCACCTGGGCTGGTTCCTCGTCGGCGGCTCCCTGTTCCTCTCCAACATCTCGGCCATCGCCATCATCGGCGAGACCGAGAGCGCCTACCTGATCAACATGTCCATCATGATGTTCGGGTTTGCGTCGATCTTCGCCATGGTGCTGGTGGCGGAGTTCATGCTGCCGATCTACCTGCGCTTCGGCGTGACTACAACGCCCGAGTTCCTCGGCCTGCGTTTCGGGCCCGACCTTCGCCGCTGGATCGCCACCCTGCTGATCATCTCCTACGTGATCAACCTGATGCCGCCCGTGCTCTACACCGGCGCCGTCGTCTTCAACGGCATGTTCAACGTGGATGGCTTGCTCGGCATCTCCGAGTGGGCTGCGATCTGGGTGTTGGTGTGGGCCATCGGACTGGTGGGCAGCGCCTACGCGATCTTCGGCGGCTTGAAGGCCGTTGCCGCGTCCGACGCACTGAACGGCGTGGGGCTCGTGTTCGGGGGGCTGCTGGTGCCGTACTTCGGCCTCACCTTCATCGGCGATGGCAGCCTGGCGGCGGGCTGGGAACGCATCATCACCGAGCGACCCGACCACCTGAACTCCCTCGGCAAGGCGACCGATCCGGTGCCCTGGCCCACCCTGTTCACGGGCATGATCCTGGTCAACCTCAACTACTGGGGCGCGGAGCAGTACATCCTCCAGCGCACCCTCGGGTCGCGTAACCTCGCGTCCGGGCAGAAGGGCATGATGTTCGGCGCGCTGCTCAAGTTCATCGCGCCGGCCATCACCGTATTCCCCGGGGTGATCGCGGTGGTGGCCTTGCCCGCGATCAGCAACTCCGCGGAGGCCTACCCGCAGCTCGTGGCACAGGTGATGCCGCCATACCTGATCGGTTTCATCGCTGCCATCATGTTCGGTGCGTCGCTCACCACCTTCAACTCGGGCCTCAACAGCACGAGTACGATCGCCGTGCTCAACGTGTACAAGCCCTATGCGGAGAATCGCGGCAAGGAGGTGTCGGAGCAGCGCCTGATTCACCTCGGCAAGGGTACGCAGGTGGTGCTGGCCATGATTGCGATGACCATCGCGCCCTTCATTGCGCTCGCCAGCGACGGCTTCTACGAGTACTTCCAGCGCGTCGCAGGCTTCTTCAGCATCCCCATCTTCACGATCGTCTTCGTAGGGCTCGTGACCAAGCGAGTGCCGGCCCTGGGTGCCAAAGTGGCGCTCGTGTTCTACCTCGTGTGCTACGGCTACACGCAGCTGGTGAACAACTTCGGCCTGCATTTCCTGCACATCGCCGCCATCCTCTTCGTCCTGTCGAGCAGCATCATGTTGCTCTTCGGCCGCTTCGCCCCGATGGATGAGGCCTTCGAGCGCCCGACGACGCCCGCCGTGGACCTGACCCCCTGGCGCCAGCGTTGGCCTGCGTACGCGCTCAGTATCATCGCCATGCTCGCGGTGATCTTCTGGCTGTCGCCCTTCGGGGTGGCCGAATGGGGCACAGCGAAGTGAACGTCGGCGCCGGCGAGATCAGCGCTGCTGAGATCGCCACCTTCGAAGGCCAGGGTTACCTCGTGGTGCGCGAGTTCCTGACCCGCGATATCGCCGAGCGCATGCGTGCACTGCTGGCCGCCGATCGGGCCGTCTCGGCAAACGCTTACGAGCGCCTGGATAGCAGCGGCCGACGCAGCCGTGTGACCCTCTGGTACACCCCCGGGAACGATGTATTCGGCCGCTTGTCCTGCTCGTCACGGATGCTGGCCACGCTAGCGACACTGCTCGGCGGTCCGGTGAGCTTCTTCCACGCCAAGCTGATGCAGAAGGAGGCCAGGCAGGGCGGCGCCTGGGAATGGCATCAGGACTACGGCTACTGGTACGACGACGGCTTTCTTACCGACGCCATGGCCAGCTGCTACGTGGCCTTGGACGCGGCGACGCGCGACAACGGCGCGCTAGAGGTGATTCCCGCCTCCCATCGCTTCGGACGCTTGCGCCACCGCACGGTGGGCGAGCAGCGCGGGGCGGACATAGGGCGCGTGCAGGCGCTACGCGATCGCCTGGGCGTGCGGTGCTGCGAACTCGCGCCGGGCGACGCCCTGTTCTTCCACGCGAGCCTGTTGCACAGCTCGCCGCCTAACCTGTCGGATCGCTCGCGCTGGGGGTTGATTTCCAGCTTCTTCCGCACGGACAACGTCTCCATCCTCGAGGATCCACGCTTCCATCCCAAGCAGACCGCCGTGGTGCCGCACGACGCGATCATGGCGGGCGGGACGTCGCTGAGCCTCGAGGGTGGTGATTTTCTCGCGCAGCCGGACGGCCCGTAGGGCCGCTAGTGATGCTCGTTGGCGCTGGTGCGCGGCAGGCACGCCTCGCGCAGCCAGAACTCCTCGAGGCGCGTGGTGAAGCGGGCCAACTCCTCGGGTGAGTTCGGCTTCACGGCATAGGCGTTAGCGAGCAGGTCGTAGCAGGCGTTGACGTCCGCCGCCTCGCCCGAGGTGGAGAGCACGATGGCGGGAATTCCCCGCAGGGTGCGGTCGGCCTTCAGGGCGCGTAGCAGTTCCTTACCGTCCATGCGCGGCATATTGAGATCGAGCACGATCAGGCTCGGCTGGGGATGGGAGCGCAGGTACGACAGGGCTTCCTCCCCATCGCCGGCGCAGTCGATCTGGCAGTCCTGGCGGTCGGCGAAGCCGCGCCGAAACAGCTCACGGTCGAACTTGTCGTCCTCCACTAGGAGGATGACGTGCTTCTCCTCGCCCAGCATCACCGGGTGCCCGTCCGTGCGCGGCCGATGACGGTCGATAAGCGCGTCCGCGGGTTGACGACACACGGGCGCGAGCCGACGGCCGCGGCGCACCGGGTCGGTGGGAATAGATTCTGCATCGGGCCAGTCTACGTCGTGGTGTTGCGGGGGCCAGCACGCAGGTCTCGATTCGCAGGAGCCGATACCGGTGGGCGGTAGCTTCGAGAACTAGGTCGCCCCCGTGGCGACGGGACGTGCCGGATCGCGGATCCACTCGCTCCAAGAGCCAGCGTAGAGCCGGCCGGGGGGCAGGCCGGCCGCCGCCATGGCGAGGAGCAGGTGGCAGGCGGTTACGCCTGAGCCGCACATGGCCACGAATTGCGTCGGTGCGCGGTCGCCGAGCAAGCCCAGATAGCGTTGACGAAGCTCGTCGGCGGCGAGAAAGCGCCCATCCGCGGCCAGGTTTTGGTCGAAGGGATGGTTGATCGCCCCGGGCACATGGCCGGCAACCGGGTCGATCGGTTCCACCTCGCCGGCGAAGCGCGGCGCAGCGCGGGCGTCCGTGAGCAGCACCTCGCCTTCGGTAAGGGCTTGCTGGAGCGCGTCCACCTCTACGTGCATCGTGTCATCGGCGTTCGGTTCGAAGCGCGCCTGTGCGGTGCGCGTCGCTGGGGGGCCGTGCTCCAGGGGCAGGGCCTGGGCCTGCCAATGAGCCAGTCCACCATCCAGCACGGCCACGGCATCGTGCCCGAGCCAACGCAGCAACCACCAGCAGCGGGCCGCGAAGGCACCGCTCCCGCTGTCGTAGACCACCACCTGGGTGCCCGGATCGCCGCTCGCCACACCCCAGGTGCCTAGCGTTTTCGCAAGCGCTTGCGGGTCGGGCAGGGGATGGCGCCCGCTGTCTGCGCGGATGCTGCTGGCGAGGTGGCGATCCAAGTCGGCGTAGTCGGCGCCGGGCAGGTGTGCCTCGAGGTAGGCCTCATGGCCGGCTGCCGGATTGGTCAGGTCGAAGCGTGCGTCCAGCACCACCGGCGGTGCGTCGCTGGCGATGGCCTGCGCCAGGGAGGTTGCGTCCACCAGGGCGGTCCACGGGGGTGTGGTCATCGGCTCTGCTCCCGCGGGTCGATGCGCACTTCGATGCGCCGGTTGCGCGCTCGACCGCTCGCCGACTCATTGCTGGCCACCGGGCGCGCCTCGCCCTCGCCCCGGGACGTCATGCGACTGGGGGCCATCCCCGTGCGCGCGAGCAGTGCCTCGCGCACGCTGGCGGCACGTTCCTGAGAGACGCGGAGGTTGGTGGCGGCATCCCCCGAGCTGTCCGTATGGCCCTCCACCACCACGGTGCTGGCGGGAAACAGGCGAATGGCCTGCGCCACCTTGTCCAGCAGCGGCGCCGCATCGCTGCCGACCTCCGTGCCGCCCACGGCGAAGGCGAAGCCGGTCAGGCGCAGGACGAAGACCTCGCCTTCGCGCAGCAGCTCGGCTTCCTGCGCGGTGAACAGGTCGCGTAAGGACTGCAGGCGTTCTCGGGCGCGCTCCTGGCGAGCGAGCGCTCGCGCCATGTCGTTGCGATCGCGGGCGATGTCGTCCAGCTCGCTGTCGGTTTGCGCCAGGCGCGTCTGCAGCTCCCGGATGACGGCGTTTCGTGTGTCCAACTCCGCATCCAGCTCGGCCAGGCGCCGTCCGCGTCGCTGCACGCTGGCGATGAGCTGCTCGGTCAACGCCGCGGGATCCCCAGCGAGGGCAGGGGGCAGCGGCTGCGCCCCGTCACCGAGCGCTTCTCTTAGGGGCGTCAGGGCTTCGGCCCACGCCAGGAGCACCGCTTCGGCGGAGGACTCGCCGGCCGTGGAGAGCGAGCGCAGCGTGGTTGCCAGCACCTGCGCGCGGGCCAGATCGGTCATGGCGAGATCGGCGAGCGCCTGCGCGCGCTGGGGTTGGTCAGGGGCCTCATCGAGGGCCACTTCGGCCTCGCGCAGGGTGCGCTGGACGCGGCCCAGCAGGAGTGGTGTGCGCCGTGCCAGGTCGCTGCGCTCCGCCTCGCGCAGGGCGTTGCGTGCCTCCGCCAACAGCACCGACTTCAGGGCTGCCGCGTGCGCCACGCGGTACTCCGAGACGGCTGTCGCCGCGCGTTCTTCCACGCTTCCCTTGCGCCCGCGTTCGAGATCGCCGAGCAGGCGATCCAGCGTGCGCTCGGCGCGTCGCCACTGGCTGTCCGCGTAGAGTGCCGCGTCCGCATCCATCGCGCCCTGGCGAGCGGTGGCCACGGGTGACAGGAGCTGCGCGTGTTCCGGTACGCTCAGGAGGGTGCCGAGGCGAAGGTCCTCCTGGGCCAGGCTGGCGGCGCTGCACGCTAGCAGCAACAGCAACAGCAGCATCGGGTGCGGCGCAGGGCGACACGTTGCCGCGCGGAGGCTGGCGGCAGGCGGTGATGTGGGCATGATCGGGCCGTTACTCTCGGCGTTTGGGGGAGCAGAGGCTCACCTTAGGCAGGCGTTCCAGGCCGTGCAAGTGAAGTGTTATCGCGTCTCCCGAGGCGCCGACGACGGCGCTTGCAGTCGCCTGCGGGCAGCGTGTCGTCGATGCGCGTAAGGGTGGCTAAATCATTTTTATTTCAGTGGGTTGCATGAATTGAAAGTCTCTTGGAAGCGGGCGACGATCGGGCCGTTGTTGGGTGCCTTGGGGATGGCGGGGCTAGCCATCGACGCGGCGGCCGAGTTGCCGCCGCAGGCGCGTCGTGTGCTGTCCCATCACGGGGTGCCGGCGGAGCACGTGAGCGTGTACGTGCACGAGGTGGGCGTTGCAGAGCCAGCCTTCGTGCACCTGGCCGATACCGCGCGCAACCCCGCCTCGACGATGAAGCTGCTCACCACCTACGCCGCTTTGGATGCCCTCGGCCCCGGCTACACCTGGCACACCGACGTGTTCGTCGAAGGTGAGCTGCAGGACGGCCGCTTGGACGGCGATTTGGTGCTCCAGGGAGGCGGGGATCCCTACCTGGTGGCCGAGCGGCTGTGGTTGCTGCAGCGACGTTTGCGTCTGCTCGGCGTCGAGCACATCGCCGGCGATCTGGTCTTCGAGGGCGGTCCCTTTGCGCGCGAGGCGAGCGAGCCCGGCGCCTTCGACGGGCAGCCCTTCCGCACCTACAACGTGCAGCCCTCCGCGTTGCTGATGAATTTCCAGTCGCTGGTCTTTCGCTTCGAGCCGGATCCGGCCAGCGGCCGTGTGAATATTCGTAGCGATCCGCCTGTTGCAGGCCTGCAAATTGACAACCGCTTGCGCCTTGGCGGCGGTGCTTGCGGAGGCTATCAGCGCGGCATCTCCTTCGATGCCAGGGATCGTGGGGAGGAGTTCCGAGCGATCTTCAGCGGGACCTTCCCGGCGGCGTGCGAGCGCTACGCCATGCGCCGCGCCCTGCGCGCCACGGACGCCTACAACTTCGGCATATTCAAGGGCATGTGGGAGGAGTCCGGTGGCAGCCTCAACGGCGGTTGGCGCCTGCGGGAGGCGAGCCCAGTCGAGGGCGAGCGTGAGCCCTTGCTGAGGTTTTCTTCCCCGTCACTTAGCGAAGTCATTCGCTATGTTAATAAATACAGTAACAACGTGATGGCTCGCCACCTGATGTTGACGATGGCCAGCGAACGCTACCAGCAGCCAGCGACGCGGGCCATGGGCGTTCGGGCGGTGCGCGAATGGCTATCCTCGCAGGGGTTAGCGCGAGAGGGGCTTGCGCTCGAAAACGGTGCGGGCTTGTCGCGCGATGCGCGAATGACGGCTCGCCACATGGGCGAGCTGCTCTTGCACGCGCGGGACAGCTTGTTCGTAAGCGAGTACATCGCGTCTTTGCCGCTCTCGGCGATCGACGGCACCCTGCGGCGACGCTTCGAGCGGGGCGGTCTGGAGGGGCGGCTGCACATGAAGACAGGCAGCCTGGATCACGTGTCCGCGATCGCCGGCTACGCGATGTCGGCGGCGGGTCGCGAGTACGTGGTCGCGGTCATGATGAACAGCGAGAACGCCCATCGGGGGCCGGGCGAGGAGTTCCAGGAGGCGGTGATCGGCTGGGTGCTGGCGAATGAGCCGGGCCCGGGTCCTGCGACCTGCGCGCCGCCGATGGTGACCGATGCAAGCGGTGCAGAGGGTTGTTGCGTAGACGTCGCAAGGGCGCCACGGGTGGTTGAGACCGCAACGCATCAATAGGCTTTTTTGCTGCGGTGCAGCGTGCTTGGGCGTTGCCCGTCTATTACCTTCCGGGGCTCCCAAATTGCCGTGCGTTCATGGTAGTAATGGGTTGCTGGCCGGGTAGAACGACGATCACCGAAGGTTAGCGTGCCGCTCGCGGTGGACACGGGGTAGTGTGTCCATGCGGGTGCATCAGTGTGTTGGTCTGATGCACCAAGGCGCGTTTGCCGTGTCCCGACCAGCTTACATATTGATTATCGCGCTCGACGGGCCACTACGCCGGTCCGCAGCCTAAGCTCTGATGGCGTAGGCTGCGAAACGGTCGCCCGATGACCGCGGCAAACTGACACTCCTCACAAATTGCCACTCAATAACCTCGAAATGAGACAGCCGATGAGAAACATTCAACTGTCGGGACTGACGGCCGGCATGGGGGCTGCTGTGCTGCTGGGGGCTTCGCTCGCCGCGCACGGTCAAGCCAGCCTGAACTCGGTCCTGCGTGCGGACGAGGAAGTCGTACGTTTGGCCCAGGCCTCGCAAGAGCGCGTCGATGCCATCGTTGAGGACACGCGCAGTGCCCTCGACAAGTACCGCTCGGTCACCAAGGAAATCGACGGCCTGAACGTCTACAACACGTTGCTGCAGCGTCAGGTAGATGATCAGGTGACCCAGATCAACGAAATCACCAACTCCATCGAGCGCGTGACGGAGATCGAACGTCAGATCACGCCGCTCATGTTGGACATGGTGGAGTCCCTGGCCCAGTTCGTGGAGCTCGACGTGCCCTTCCTGGCCGATGAGCGCGCCGAGCGTATCGGCCGCCTGCGCGAGACCCTCGAGCGCTCCGACGTGAGTGTGGCGGAGAAATTCCGCGTGGTCCTCGAGGCCTACGAGATCGAGGTGGACTACGGCCGCAACATCGAGACCTACCCCAACCTGCTGCAGATCGACGGCACGGAGCGCCCCGTGGACATCCTCCGCGTTGGCCGCACCTCGCTCTACTATCAGACGCAGGATCAGCAGTTCACCGGCGTGTGGGATCAGAAGGCTCGCCAGTGGCAACCGCTCACGGACAGCCAGGCACGTAACGAGATTCGCAAGGGCATCCGTATGGCAGGCGGTCAGCTCGCACCTGACCTGTTGATGCTGCCGACTGCTGCACCGGAGGCGGCCCGATGAAAGCACCCAAGATTCTTCTCGCCCTCGCGGCGCTCACCACCCTCGTCGCAGGTGCGCCGGCGATGGCCCAGGATGCTGCCTCCCTCGACGAGCTGCTGCAGATCATCCAGCGCGGTCGCGCCACGGAAACCCAGGAGGCTCGCCAGCGCGAGGCTCGGTTCCGCCAGGAGCAGTCCGAGCAGGAGAACCTCCTCGCTCAGGCGCGCCGCGACAAGGCGGCCGCTGAACAGCGCAGTGCCGAACTGGAGCAGTCCTTCCAGGACAACGAGACTCGCATCGCCGAAGTGGAAGCCCTGCTGACCAATCGCCTCGGCTCCCTGCGTGAGCTGTTCGGCGTGCTGCAGCAGGTGGCGAGCGACACCTCTGGCAGCTTCGAGGCGTCCCTGACCAACATCCAGTACCCCGAGCGCATCGAGTTTCTGAACAACCTCAACGAGAAGATGGGCAGCGCCTCCTCCCTCGCTGAGATCGAAGAAATCGAGCAGCTGCGCTTCGAGCTGATGCGCGAGGCCGTGGAATCCGGCCGCGTCGTCAAGTTCAACACCCCGGTGGTCATCGACGGTGAGAAGCAGAACGTGGAAGTCACCCGCGTGGGTCTGTTCAACATCGTCACCGACGGCAAGTATCTCACCTACGACCCGGCGATCGACACGGTGAGCGAGCTCACCCGTCAGCCGCAGCAGGCGCGCTTCACCAACAGCACCTCGGCGATCGCCAACGCCCAGAGCGGCTTCGCCACCTTCGGCCTCGACCCCACCAAGGGTCAGATCCTCGGCCTCCTGGTGGACAGCCCGACCACGCTCGAGCGCGTCAAGCAGGGCGGTAACGTGGGTTACGTGATCCTCGGCCTCGGTGCCTTCGCCGTGCTGCTCGCCGTGTGGCGCTTCTTCGCCCTGTTCTTCACCGGCATGGGCGTGAACTCCCAGCTGAAGAGCAAGGAAGTGAAGACCAACAACCCGCTGGGCCGCGTGCTCAAGGTGGCCCAGGAAAATCCGGATGCGGATCAGGAGACCCTCGAGCTGAAGCTCTCCGAGGCCATCATGCACGAGACGCCGAAGATCAACTTCGGACTGCTCCTGCTGAAAGTGATCTCGGTGGTGGCCCCGTTGCTGGGTCTGCTCGGTACCGTGGTGGGTATGATCGTGACCTTCCAGGCGATCACCCTGTTCGGTACGGGTGATCCGAAGCTGATGGCCGGTGGTATCTCCCAGGCCCTCGTGACCACGGTACTCGGTCTGGTCGTCGCTATCCCGACGGTGCTCCTGCACACGTTCGTGAGTGGCTACGCCAAGAACATCCTGCACGTGTTGCAGGAGCAGAGTGCCGGCGTCCTCGCCGAGCGTTCCGAGCAGCACCTGTAAGGGGGCTGCTCGCTTCGGCGAGTAGGAAGCACGATGAACGACACTCTATTTCACGCTTACGAGGCCATTCGCAACTTCCTGGAGTTGGGCGGCAATGTGCTCGTGATCATCGCCTTCACGCTATTTGTGATGTGGGTGCTGATCTTCGAGCGGTTCCTCTACTTCTCCTTCAACCACAGCACCTACGTGAAGTCGGTGCTGGATCAGTGGGAAGCCCGCGAGGAACGTAAGTCTTGGAATGCACACCAGATCCGCGACGCCATGGTGTCGCGGGTCTACCTCCAAGCAAACGCCTGGCTGCCGATCATCAAATCGCTGGTCGCGCTATGTCCTCTCCTGGGTCTTCTGGGAACGGTGACTGGCATGATCTCCGTATTCGATGTGATGGCGGTGTCCGGTACCGGTAACGCACGCTCGATGGCGGCAGGTGTGGCCCAGGCCACGGTGCCGACCATGGCGGGCATGGTGGCCGCCCTCTCGGGCGTGTTCGCCTCGACAGTGTTGGACGGCCTCGCCGACAGCTCCGTCGAACGTGTGCGCGAAAGCCTGACCTTCGACCACTGAGGCAAGCGGTTCCATGCAACAACGTTTTCAAAACCTGCAGGAGGAGGACGAGCAGGAGATCAACATCACGCCGATGCTCGACGTGGTGTTCATCATGCTCATCTTCTTCATCGTGACCGCATCCTTTGTGAAGGAAGACGGCATCGACCTCAACAAGCCGGACTCGAACACGCCCCCGGACAACGTTGAGAAGAAGAACATCATCGTCAAGATCGACGGCAGTGATCGCATCTTCATCGACTTCCGCCGCGTGGATAAGCGTCAGGTGCGCGCCAACATCGAGCGCCTGCACGCCCAAAACCCGGAAGGCATCGTGGTGATTCAGGCGGACAAGGCGACCAGCAACGAGTTGGTGGTGGCCGTGATGGACGCTTCCCGAGCAGCAGGCGTGGGCAACCCCGCGCTGGCGGAGAACTAAGTCATGCGTAGAGCGATGCAGAGCATGCAGAAGGAGGAGGAGCAGGAGATCAACATCACGCCGATGCTCGACGTGGTGTTCATCATGCTCATCTTCTTCATCGTGACCGCCTCCTTCGTGAAGGAGTCGGGTACGGAGATCACCAAGCCGGAAGCGTTTACGGCCGAGAAGAAGCCGAAGGCGAACATCCTGATCGCCATCGACACCAACAATCAGGTGTGGATCGATCGCAAGCGCACGGACCCTCGTGACTTGCGGCCGAACATCGAGCGCCTGCATGCCCAGAACCCGCAGGGCACGGTGGTGGTCCAGGCCGACCGCAAGAGCAACTACGAGACCTTGCTCAAGGTGCTCGATGCGGCACGCGCGGCTAACGTCACCAACGTGGCGATCGCTGCGGAAAAGTAGAAGCGGCTCGCGAAAAGCGGTCCAGCGGCAGAAAAATACGTGCGGGAGGGCTGTCGCGGTACTTGTCCAGCCTTCCCTCCGGTGGCCTACTGAAGGACCACCGCGTGGTAACGACCTAGTGGAGGCTTGAGCACCATGGTCCAGGTTATGAGATTGATCCCGTCGGCCGCCTTGGCCTTCGCGGTCACCTTTGGGCTCGTCTACATCATGCAGTTCCTGATCGCGACCGGTCAGGCCGCCATGACGGAAGACAAATCACTGAATTTCCTGGAATTCGTTCGCGTCAAGCAGGAAGAAGTGGTCGAGGCTAAGCAGCGCAAGCCGGAGAAGCCGCCCGAGCCCGAGGCGCCGCCGCCGGAGGCGCCGCGTCCCCAGCTCGATCCCACGGACGCATCGATCAGCATCACCAACAGCGCTGCGTCGCTCAGCGGCGTGGACGTCGGCGGGATCGGCGGCCTGGGTCTGGGCGCCGCGGACGGCGAATACCTGCCGATCGTGAAGGTGGCACCCATCTACCCGCGTCGCGCGCTCCAGCGTGGCCTCGAGGGCTACGTGATCGTGGAGTTCACCGTGTCCCGCCAGGGCACTGTGAAGGACGTGATCGTGATCGAATCCACCAGCTCGCTCTTCGATCGCGCCGCCGTCGAAGCGGCGCAGAAGTTCAAGTACAAGCCCCGGGTGGTGAACGGCGAGCCCATCGAGGTGCCCGGCGTTCGCAACCAGATCACCTTCAAGCTCGAGGGTTGATGCCAGGTTGACCTGGTGGAACCTCGCGCCAGCCGCGAGGTTCCAAGGGCTAGACAGTTTTTTCACGTCCACGGACGTATCGAGGCTTACGGAATGACTCTTCGCACCCTACTCATCACATTGCTTCTGGCACTGACGACCGCGGCCTTCGCTCAGGATGATGGCGAGCGAGAGACCAAGAAGACCCCTGCGATGCGGGAGAAGGTCTACACCCTGCTCTCCGAAGCCCAGGCATTGCTGGAGGAGGAGGAAAACTCCGCCGGTGCCCTGGCCAAGCTCGCGCAGCTCGAGAAGATGAAGGATCTGAACACCTACGAGCTGGCCCAGATGTGGACCTTCTACGGCTACGTCTACTTCCAGCAGGAGAACTACTCGGGCGCCCGCCGCGCGTACGAGAACGTGCTCAAGCAGGATCCGCCCGAGGCCCTGCAGGTATCCACGATCTACACCCTGGCCCAGCTGAGTTTCGTCACCGAGGACTACGACGGGGCCGTCAAATACCTGAAGGACTGGTTCAAGGTGGCCCTCAACCCCGGTCCGGATCCCTACATCCTGCTCTGCCAGGGCATGTACCAGCAGGCGGCCAATCTGGACGGCGAGGCGGCAAAAAAGCGCTATCGCGAGGCCATCGTGCCCTGTCAGGACGGCATCGCCCTGGCCCAGGAGCGCGGCACGGAGGTCAAGGAAAACTGGTACCTCCTGCTGCGCACCTTCTACTACGAGCTGGGTGATTTCCCGAACATGCTCGCCGTGCTCGAGACCCTGATCACTACCTGGCCGAAGAAGGAATACTGGATTCAGCTCTCCGGCGTGTACGGCGAGCTCGGTCAGGAGAAGAACCAGCTGGCGGCTTACGAGATCGCCTTCAAGCAGGGTTTCCTGAGCCGCGGCAGCGAAGTGGTGACCCTCGCTCAGCTGTTCATGCAGGCTGGCGTCCCCTACAAGGCAGCCAAGATTCTCGACGACGGCATCAACAACACGAAGATGGTCGAGAGCGACGAGCGCAACAACCGTCTGCTCGCCCAGGCCTGGATGCTCGCGGCGGAAGACGAGAAGGCCATCACGCCCCTGCAGCGTGCTGCCAGCCTGACCAGCGGCGGTGAGATGGATTACCGCCTCGCTCAGACCTACTTCAACCTGGATCAGTACGACAACGCTATCGATGCGGCGAATGAGGCTCTGCGCAAGGGTTCGCTGAAGCGTCGGGACGCGGTTAACGTGCTGCTTGGGATGGCGCACTTCAACGAGAAGAACTATCAGGAATCGCTGAAGTCCTTCCGCGAGGCGACCAAGGATGATCGCTCGGCCCAGCTGGCTCGCCAGTGGGTCAATCACGTGCAGTCCGAGATTGATCGCGAGGCGCAGCTGCGCGCGGCCCTGCGCGGACGTTAAATCTCCGCTTAAGTCATCGCCTCGAGCGGGGCGGGTGCCGGGTGACTGGTGCCCGCCCCGTTTCGTTTCAGGCGCTGCGGGTGGCGCCGCAGGTGGAGCACACGGTGGGAATGGCGCGGCTGCGGGCTGAGGCCAGGCCCCAGCGTCGAAGGAGCTGGTCCACGTCGAACCCGGCATCGGGTTCGCAACGCATGAAGCGTAGGCGGAACTTGGCCACCACGATTTCATCGCCACTGCGCAGCTGGCGCACACGCATCCAGGCGTTGTTGACGTAGGTGCCGTTGCGGCTGCCGAGGTCCTCCACCAGGCTCTCGCCCTGCACCGTGATGATCTGCAGATGGTGACGGCTGACGCCGTCGGCATCGAGCACGATGTCGTTGTCCGGATGTCGGCCGATGGTCACGATGCGCTTGTCCAGGGCGACGCGCTGCAGTTCCTCGCCCCCCAGGGTGATTCGCAAACCGGGGCGGCCGTGGATCGGGCCGTCGCTGCCGTCGCTGCCTACGTCGGCCGACGAGCCGGGCACGCCGAGGGGAACCGCACTCATCTGTCGCACCTCTTGGTGAGCTGTGTGTAGTTGCTGTTCGGGATTGCCCGAAGCCACGCGCGGGGCGGGACGCCCGCCAACGCATGGTCGCGTACTGCTGGCCCGCAGAACCGTTAATTCGTTCGCACTCTCGTCACGCGGAGCAACGGCCCTCGCCGCCCTGCTTGTGACCTGGTTATCAACTAAGCGCCGTTTGCCTAAAGCTTCTGTCAAACGCACCGACAGAGGGGATTGGAACGCGAGGTGCGTTCTCGCCTCTTTGTGGCAGGAGTACACGTATGCAGCTGGGTCCCTTCTCCTTAAGTCTCTCCGTTCGAGACCTCGGAGACTCGCTGGCGTTCTATCGCAGCTTGGGCTTTGAGGTGGTGGACGATCACCGCGACGACAACTGGGTCGTGCTGTCAAACGGCTCGGCGCGTATCGGCCTCTTCCAGGGCATGTTCCCGCGCAACGTACTCACTTTCCGCCCCACCAGCCTCGACCGGGTGATCGACGGCCTGCGTGGCAACGGCGTAGAGGTGCCCGACGACACCTTCGGCTCCCACTTCTTCCTGACCGATCCCGATGGCAACCCAATCCTGGTCGATCAGGTGGGTGCGGAGCTCGCGGCACAGCCCGTGGGACGCCGCCGCCGTGAGCGAGAGCTCGCCTAGGAACAGGACGCCCTAGCGCAGGGTCTGCAGCGCATCCTCCAGGTGATCCACCGCGGCACGCTCCGTGAGATGGAGGCCACCGGTGTCCGGAGTGTTGCAAAACGCCGTGCGCGAGGCGTTCGGGATGTCCCAGTTGCGCGCGATTGCCTCTTCCAGTGATTCGCCGCTGACCAACTGCATCGCCACGCTGATCACCCCGCCGGACGTCACGGCAAGCACCCGACGGCCTTCGGTCGCGCGCTGGCGCAGGGCGCGCAGCACGTCTTCCACCTGCTGGCGGAACTGCGGCCAACTTGGGGATACCGGGGTGGCGACCTTGCCCCGTGCCCAGTACTCGCACACGCGCATCACCAAGCCCATCAACGCCTCGTCCGCGTCATCGCCACCGCGCGCGTAGCGACGGTAGAGTCGGCGCACCTGGCGATCGCGCAGGCAGAGCTCGGGCGTGAGCTTGCGCACCACCTTCTCCGCAGGAAACTCGTCGAGACCCTGCAACTGCGAGGGGGTGGGCCAAGTCATGCCCGCCTCTTCGTACACGCGGGCAAAGGCTCGCTCCGTCTGCTGCTGGCGGGCGAGGGTACCGGTGAGCACCTCGTCGAAGGCCATCTCCTGCGACAGCCAGAAGCGGGCCAGGGCCTGCGCCTGCTGCGTGCCGAGGGGCGAGAGGCGATCGTAGTCGGCCGTGTTGAAGCTCGCCTGTCCGTGGCGAACGAGGATCAGATCAGGCATAGGGGCATCGTGCCGTCGTCGTCGAAACGACTATTCTACAACGCGTAGCGACCGCCTCGATCGGGCTTCTGGTCTGATCCTAGTAACGTCGTTCGCTCCCGCGCGCTAACGCTGGCCGAAGAGCTGCCTTTTCGCCTCATCGTCCATCAGCGGCTGATCGCTCACCTGCTTGCCGATCTCATAGGCGCGCTGCACGGCCGGCCGCGTCTCGATGCGCGTCTTCCATGCGGCGAGCGCCGGGTGGTCCGAGATCTGCTGTTGCTGCTTCTTCCAGGAGCGCACCCAGGGGTAGGCGGCCATGTCCGCCACGCTGTAGTCGCCGGCCAGGAACTCGCGCCCCTCGAGGCGCGTGTTGAGCACCCGGTAGAGGCGGGCGGTCTCGTTGACGTACCGCTCGACGGCGTAGGGGATCGTCTCCGGCGCGTAGGCGGAGAAGTGGTGGTTCTGACCGGCCATGGGACCCAAGCCACCCACCTGCCAGAACAGCCACTCCTGTACCTGAATGCGCTGCCGAGGGTGATCGCCCGCGAAGGCGTCGGCCTTCTCCGCCAGGTAGTTGAGGATCGCGCCGCTCTCGAACACGGAGATAGGCGCACCGCCATCCGCCGGCGCATTGTCCACGATGGCGGGCATCTTGTTGTTCGGCGAGATGGCGAGAAACTCGGGCGCGAACTGCTCGCCGCGGCCGATGTGTACGGGCTTGAGCTCATAGTCGAGCCCGCTCTCCTCGAGGAAGATCAGAATCTTGAAGCCGTTGGGGGTCGGCCAGAAGTGGAGGTCGATCATGTGAGGACATCCTGTTTCGAAGTTTCCAGATGTCCTCACGTTGCCGGCCGCGCGCCGGGCGTTACGCGAGCGGCCGTGTCCTACTTCAGCCCCGGTGCCTTGATCGACTGGAACTGCTCTCCAGACTCGGCCAGCCGTTCGACCAGGGGGGCCACGTCGTAGTAGCCGTGCTCGTTGCCCAGCCGTTCGCCCAGGGCGCGCAGGCGCTCGGCCACGTGCTTCGGTCCCAGCGTATCGCCGTGGAACATCGGCCCGCCGCGCCAGGCGGGGAAGCCGTAGCCGTTCACGTACACGATGTCGATATCCACCGAACGCAGGGCGATGCCGTCGTCGAGCACGCGGGCGCCCTCGTTGATCAGGGCGAGCATGCAGCGTTCGATGATCTCCTCAGCATCGATCGACCGGCGCGCGATACCGAGGTCGGCGGCGGTCTCCTCGATGAGCGCATCCACCTGCGGGTCCGGCACGGCCTTGTAGGGCGCGTCGGGTTCGTAGCGGTAGAAGCCTGCGCCTGACTTCTGTCCCAAGCGCTCTCGCGAGACGAGGGCGCCCTCCAGCACGAAGAAGCCTGGGTCCGCCGGCTTCTCCGGCAGATGCTGATGAATTCGATAGCCGACGTCGATACCGGCCAGATCACTCACTTTGCAGGGGCCGAGGGCCCAGCCGAAACCCTCCATCGCCGCGTCGATCTCGCTCGGGGACGCGCCTTCGAGCAGCAGCTGGTTCATCTCGCGCAGGTAGGGGTCGACCATGCGGTTGCCGATGAAGCCGCGGCATACGCCGGCGACCACGCTCACCTTGCGCAGGCGCTTGCCGAGCTTCAGCGACGTGGCCAGCACCTCCTCGCTGGTCTTGGCACCGCGCACGATCTCCAGCAGGCGCATCACGTTGGCGGGGCTGAAGAAGTGCAGGCCCACCACGTCGCCGGGGCGTGAGGTCACGGCGGCGATCTCGTCCACGTCCAGGGTCGAGGTGTTGGTCGCGAGGATCGCGCCGTCGCGGCATACGCCATCGAGGCGGCGGAAGATGTCCTGCTTGAGGGACATGTCTTCGAAGACGGCCTCGATCACGAGGTCCACCTCGCCCAGGGCGGCGAGATCGCGTTCACCGCGTAGCTGACGGATCCGTTGGCCGGCCACGGCCTCGGGGAGCCGGCCCTTTGCCACAGCGCGTTCGTACTGAGCCTGGATGGTGTTGATTGCCTTGGTCAAGAGCGGCCAATCCTGCTCCACCAGGCAGACCTCGATGCCAGCGTCGAGCAGGCACATGGCGATGCCCGTGCCCATGGTGCCACCACCTATCACCGCCGCTTGGCGAATCTCGCGCACGGGGGTGTCGCGGCTGACGCCGGGGACGCGGGCGACCTCGCGTTCGCCGAAGAAGATGTGGCGCAGGGCCGCGGATTGGGGCGAGGCGAGGGCCTGCTGAAACAGGTCGCGCTCCACGGCGACGCCGGCGTCGAAGGCGGCTCGCGTGCCGTCGGTCCCGTGGCCCACCACCGCCTCGACCGCTTGCACGGCGAAGGCGGGTGCCGTCTGCCCGGGTGCCTCACGCTCGAGCCGTGAGCGAACGGCGCCCAGCACCGCTGGGGCCTGCGCAATATCCGGCACGGGCACCTCCCTCAGGCGACGGGCGGCCTGATCCTGGCGCGCCTCGGCGAACGCCATCGCGGCCGCGATGGGGGCGTCCTCGCCGTCCTCCAGGGCCACCACGGCGTCGATCAGGCCCAACTCGGCCGCGCGCTCGGCGCGGATCGGCTTGCCCGTGACGATCATGGTGAGGGCTTCGCTGACCCCCATCAGGCGCGGCGCTCGCTGCGTGCCCTGGGCGCCCGGGATCAGGCCGAGGTTGACCTCGGGGAAGCCGAGGCGCGCGCCGGCGGCGGCCACGCGGTAGTGGCAGCCGAGCGCAATCTCCAGGCCGCCACCGAGGGCATTGCCATGAATCGCCGCCACGATCGGCAGCGTGGAGGCCTCGAGGGCGTCCACCACCTCGGGCAATCCGGGCGGCTCCCAGGGCTTGCCGAACTCGCGGATGTCGGCGCCGGCCATGAAGGTGCGGCCGTCGCAGGCGAGCACCAACATCTTGGCGTGGCCGTGCTTGGCGGCCTCTTCCACCGCGGCCACCAACCCCAGGCGCACGGCGTGGGAGATAGCGTTCACGGGCGGGTTGGCAACGCGAATCAGGCCGATCTGTGGGCTCGGCCACTCCAAGCGTACGACGTCGTTCACGGGTCCGAACTCCTGCTTTGCTGACTGCGCTGAGAAAGGCGGGATTATCGCGGAAAACGCGGCGCCTGACCGCCCCGTGTCAAGCCTTGACCGGCTGCGGACCGCCCCCCTATCGTCGCCTGTCCTCCGTGCGGCCCTCGCGAGCGCCATGACCCAAGACGCCATCCTCGTTCGCGGCGCCCGTCAGAACAATCTGAAGGGTGTCGACATCGATCTGCCCCTGGGCCAGCTCATCGTCGTCACCGGCGTGAGCGGCTCGGGCAAGTCTTCGCTCGCCTTCGATACGGTGTACTCCGAAGGGCAACGGCGCTACGTCGAGACCTTCTCGCCCTACGCGCGCCAGTTCCTCGATCGCATGGACAAGCCGCGCGCCGAGCGCATCGAGGGCATCCCGCCGGCGATCGCCATCGATCAGACCAACCCCGTGCGGACCTCGCGCTCCACCGTGGGCACGATGACCGAGCTCAACGATCATCTGAAGCTCCTGTTCGCGCGCATGGCGAAGCTCTACTGCGAGGGCTGCGCCCGGCCCGTGCGCAAGGACGATCCCGTGCAGGCGGCGGGCGAGTTGATCGAGACCTATGCCGACGCGCGGGCGATCGTCGGATTCCACGTGCGTGTGCCGGAGAACTTCACCCAGGAAGAGGTGGAGGCCCTGCTCAAGGCCCAGGGCTACACGCGCTACGCGGCCGTCGGCGACGACCGTCTGGAGGTGATCCAGGATCGCCTTCGCCTGCGGGCCGACAACCGCGGTCGCCTGGTGGAGGCCCTGGAAGCGGCCCTGCGTCGGGGCAGCCGCCGCGCCTTCGTGCGCCTCCTGGACGACGACGGCGAGGCGGCGGACACCGCGCACTACTCGGACCAGTTCCACTGCGCCCACTGCGATCTCGACTACGAGACGCCCATCCCCAACACCTTCTCCTTCAACTCGCCGATCGGCGCCTGCGACAGCTGCCGCGGCTTCGGCCGCACGATGGGCATCGACTACACGCTGGTGATTCCCAACGAGTCGCTCTCCCTGGCCGAGGGCGCGATCAAGCCCTGGACCAGCAAGAGCTACCGCGAGTGCCAACGCGACCTCGCGAAGCACGCCAAGCGCGTGGGCCTCAACATGCGCACCCCCTGGCGCGATCTTACGGATGCCGAGCGCGAGTGGGTGATCGAGGGCGACGGCGACTGGGACGGCGGTCACTGGTACGGCGTGCGCCGCTTCTTCGATTGGCTCGAGGGCCGCGCCTACCGCATGCACGTGCGCGTGATGCTCTCGCGCTACCGCAGCTACGACACCTGCCAGAGCTGCGGCGGCGCGCGCCTCAAGCGCACGGCCCTGGCCTGGCGCCTGGGGACGCGCGAGCAGGCCGATGCGGTGCTGCCGCCCGCCGAGCGCTTCCAACCCGTCGATAGCGACGAGCTCGATCTGCCTCTCCTGCCGCGCGAGCAGCGCGAGCAGCTGCCGGGGCTCTGCGTGCACGACCTCATGCAGCTCAGCCTCGACGACCTCGGCGCCTTCTTCGAGGCCATGGCGGGCGAGGCCGACGACGCCATGGAGCTGCTCTACGAGGAGATCCGCTCGCGCCTGAAGTTCTTAGGCGACGTGGGGCTCGGCTACCTCAGCCTCGATCGCCAGTCGCGCACCCTGAGCGGCGGCGAAGTGCAGCGGATCAACCTGACGACGGCATTAGGTACGTCTCTGGTCAACGCTTTGTTCGTGCTCGACGAGCCGAGCATCGGCCTGCACGCGCGCGACGTCGATCGCCTGGTCCAGGTGCTGCACCGCCTGCGCGATGCCGGCAACACCTTGCTCGTGGTGGAGCACGATCCCGACGTAATCCGGGCTGCCGATCGCATCATCGACATCGGTCCCGGCCCTGGGGAGCGCGGTGGCACCGTCGTCTTCGAGGGCACGCCGACCCAGCTCCTGCGCTCGACCCGCAGCGCCACGGCCCCGCACCTGCGCGGCGAGCCACCGGACACCACGCCCTACGCGCCAGGGCTGCGTCGCGAGGATCTCGAGGACCTGCGCATCGTGGGCGCGGGCGAGCACAACCTGCGCGGCGTCGACGTGAGCCTGCCGCTCGGCCGCTTGGTGTGCGTGACGGGTGTGAGTGGGTCGGGCAAGTCGACCCTCATCCACGACGTGCTGTACCGCGCGCTGTCCAAGCACTTCGGTCGCGCCACGGAGCTGCCCGGCGCGCACGAGGCGATCGAGGGCGCGCAGCAGCTGCGTGATGTGGTGCTGGTGGACCAGTCGCCCATCGGCAAGACCACCCGCTCCAACCCGGCCAGCTACGTCGGCGCCCTCGACGGCATCCGCAAGCTCTTCGCCGCCACGCCCCTGGCCCAGGCCCGGGAGTACACGGCAGGTACCTTCAGCTTCAACGCTGGCGACGGTCGTTGCCCCGAGTGCGGCGGCAACGGCTTCGAGCACGTGGAGATGCAGTTCCTGAGCGACGTCTACCTGCGCTGCGCCACCTGCGACGGCAAGCGCTACCGCGAGGATGTGCTCGAGGTACGCTGGTCACGGGAGGACGACGACGACGATGCCTCCTGGAACATCGCTGACGTGCTCGAGCTCACCGCCGAAGACGCGCTCACCGTGTTCGCCGCCCAACCCGACGTGCAGCGCGCCCTGGCGCCGCTGGTCGACGTCGGTCTCGGCTACGTGCGCCTGGGCCAACCGGTACCCACCTTGAGCGGCGGTGAAGCGCAACGGCTCAAGTTGGCGGGCCACCTCGCCGAGGCGGCCAAGCGCCGCCGCTCACGCAAGCGAGTGGGTGATGGCCTCACCACCCTGTATCTCTTCGATGAGCCCACCACGGGCCTGCACTTCGAAGACGTGAGCGTGCTGTTGCGCGCCTTCGCTGCCCTCGTGGAGGACGGCGGGTCGCTGGTCGTGATCGAACACAATCTCGATGTGATCAACGCGGCCGATTGGTTGGTCGACCTGGGGCCCGAGGGCGGCAGCGCTGGCGGCGAGGTCGTGTTCGCCGGTACCCCGGCGGCCGTACGCAAGGCGCGTGACTCACACACAGGCACGTCTCTGCGCAACGCGGACGCGGCCCTGCGCGCCGCCGCCAAAGCCAAGCGCTCACCTGCCGCCGCCAGGAAAGCACCGGCGCGTGCCAAGCGCGCCCAGGCGATCGGTATCCGCAACGCCCGTGAGCACAATCTCAAGGGTGTGAACGTGGAAGTGCCGCGCGATCGATTCACAGTGATCACCGGCGTCAGCGGCAGCGGCAAGAGCACGGTCGCCTTCGATATCCTGTTCGGCGAGGGGCAGCGTCGCTACCTCGAGTCCTTGAACGCCTACGCACGCCAATTCGTGCAGCCCTCCACGCGGCCGGACGTGGACGCTATCCACGGCATCCCGCCCACCGTGGCGATCGAGCAGCGCACGAGCCGCGGCGGCTTCAAGAGCACGGTCGCCACCATGACCGAGCTCTACCACTTCCTGCGCCTGCTGTTCGTGAAGCTCGGCACCGCCCACTGCCCGGATTGTGGCCTTGCGATCGAGCCGCAAACCCTCGACGCGGTGCTCGGCCAGGTGCTGTCGCGCTACCGCAGCCAGGAGGTGAGCGTGCTTGCCCCGCTGGTGGTGGCGCGCAAGGGCTACTACACGGACCTGGCCAAGTGGGCGTCGGGTAAGGGTTACGAGCAGCTGCGCGTCGACGGCGTGCTGACGCCCACCGACGATTGGCCGCGCCTGAAGCGCTTCCAGGAGCACGACATCGATCTGCCCGTGCGCCAGCTCAAGGTGCAGGCCGGTAATCGTGAGACCCTGCGCGACGCCTTGCGCGAGGCGATGGAGCACGGCGGCGGTCTCGCCCGCATCGCGCCCGTGGCTGATGCCGCGCCCAAAAAAGGCAGAAAAAAGGCCACGGCTGCGACCCGAGCCGACGAGGCACTCTACTCCACCCGGCGCGCATGCCCCGGCTGCGGCACGAGCTTCCCGGAACTCGACCCGCGCCTGTTCTCCTACAACTCGCGCCATGGCTGGTGCGAGGGCTGCTTCGGCACCGGTCAGGTGCTGCGCGACTTCGACGAGGAGGCCAGCGGTGAAGAGGTCAGTTGGGTGGCGGAAGCGGCGGCCGACGACGGGGAACCCGACGTGTGCCCCAGCTGCGATGGTCAACGCCTGCGCCGCGAAGCGCTCAGTGTGCGCTTCCGCGACCATTCGATCGCCGACCTCGCGGGGCTCTCGGTCGGTGCGGCGAGCACCTTCTTCAATCGCCTGAAGCTGAGCGGCCGCGACGAGGATATCGCCCGCGACGTGCTCACCGAGCTGCGTGCGCGCCTCGACTTCATGCAGCAGGTGGGCCTCGGCTACCTGGCCCTCGATCGCCCCGCGCCCACCTTGAGCGGTGGCGAGGCGCAGCGCCTGCGCCTGGCGTCCCAGCTCGGCTCGAACCTGCGCGGCGTGTGCTACATCCTGGACGAACCCACCATCGGCCTGCACGCGCGCGACAACGCCATGCTCCTCGACACGCTCCAGCAACTCCAGCGCAAGGGCAACACGGTGGTGGTGGTGGAGCACGATGAGGACACGATCCGCGCTGCCGACCATGTGATCGACTTAGGGCCCGGCGCTGGCTCCCGGGGCGGTGAGCTCGTGGCCCAGGGCACGCCGAAGCAGGTGGCGAAGGCCAAGCGCTCGGTCACCGGGCAGCTGCTTGCCAACCCCCTGGTGCATCCGCTCATGGCGCGGCGACCCAAGGCGGAGCAGTTCCTCAGCATCGCCGGCGCGCACACGAACAACCTGCGCGATGTGAGCGTGGACCTGCCGCTCCAGCGCCTGGTGTGCGTGAGCGGCGTGAGCGGCAGCGGCAAGAGCAGCCTCGTCCGTGGCGTGCTCTACCGTAACCTGACGAATCTCATCGCTGCGGCGGGGCGTCGCAAGCGTAAGGCGCCGACGCTTTTCGGTTGCGAGTCTCTGGACGGGACGGAGCACGTCGATCGCGTGCTGGAGGTGGATCAGACACCGATCGGCAAGACCCCACGGTCCTGCCCGGCCACCTACGTCGGCATCTTCGACTACATCCGTCGCCTCTATGCGGACACGGCCGAGGCACGCATCCGCGGCTATCAGCCGAGCCGCTTCTCCTTCAACACGCGCGGCGGGCGCTGCGAGGCCTGTGAAGGGCAGGGCGTGCGCAAGGTGGAGATGAACTTCCTGCCGGACGTGGAAGTGCGCTGTGAGCGCTGCGAAGGCGCGCGCTTCAACAGCGAGACCCTCGCCGTGCGCTACCGTGAGCGCAGTATCGCCGACGTGTTGGCGATGAGCATCGATGAGGCGGCGCCCTTCTTCGAGTCCCATCCGAAGCTGTTCAAGACCCTGACCCTGCTGCAGGACGTGGGCTTGGGTTACCTCACCCTCGGCCAACGCAGCCCCACCCTGAGCGGCGGCGAAGCACAGCGGATCAAGCTGGTGACGGAGCTGGCGAAGGCGCCGAGCATCGAGCAGCTCGAGCTCGCCCGCGCCGCGCCGGGCGGGCGCTCACGTCGCACCCTGCCGCGCACGCTCTACGTGCTCGACGAGCCTACCGTGGGCCTGCACATGGCCGATGTGGAGAAGCTGATCCGCGTGCTCCACCGCCTGGTGGATGCGGGCAACACGGTGATCGTGATCGAGCACAACCTGGACGTGATCGCCGAGGCGGACTGGGTGATCGACCTCGGCCCCGAGGGCGGGGAAGGGGGCGGGCGCATCGTGGCCCGGGGCACGCCGGAGGCGGTGGCGGCCCGTAAGCGGGCGTCGCTCACAGGGGTGGCCCTGCGTGAGTTCCTGAGCGAGCGAGGCGCGTGAGCGACCTCTTCCTCTACCTATCATCGGTATTGATCTGGGGGTCGACCTGGTTCGCCATCGAGTTTCAGCTCGGTGAGGTGAGTCCGGCGGTGTCGCTGGTCTACCGCTACGTGCTGGCCGCGGCCGTGCTCTTCGCCTGGTGCTGGTGGCGTGGCCTGCCGATGGCCTTCGGGTGGCGCGCCCATCGCGTGTTCCTGCTCCTCGGTCTGCTCCTGTTCGGTCTTAACTACGCAGCGGCCTACCAGGCGCAGTTCCATATCAGCTCCGCTCTGAATGCCATCCTGTTCTCCATGCTTCTGTGGATGAACATCATCAACGCACGCCTCATCTTCGGCACCCACATCGAGGCCAGGGTGTGGTGGGGTGCGGTCTTGGGGCTGGCGGGCGTCGTGGTGCTGTTCTGGCCGGAGCTGGCGACCACGGGTTTCAGCGGCAGCGTCATGCTCGGGGTCATGTACTCGCTGCTCGGGGCGACGATCGCCTCCTTCGGCAACATGGCGGCCCAGTGGGGATCTCGCCAGTCGCTGCCGGTCGTGCAGAGCAACGCCTGGGGTATGGCCTATGGCGCCCTGGGCCAACTCCTGTTCGCCCTCCTGCGCGGGGATGAATTCACCTTCGATACCTCCCCCGCCTACGTGATCTCATTGGTGTACCTGGCGGTGTTCGGCTCAGTCATCGCCTTCGGCACCTACCTCACCCTGCTCGGCCGCATCGGCGCCCATCGGGCCGGGTACGTGGTGGTCATGTTCCCGATCGTGGCCCTGATCTTGTCGGCGCTGTTCGAGGGCCTCGCGGTGACGCCTTGGCTGCTGGCGGGGGTGTCACTGGCCCTCCTCGGCAACGTGGTGATTCTGCGGCGTCCGGCGTCGCCACCCACCCCTTCGCAGGAGAAGACGGCGTGAGCGAATTCCCCCTGGCGCGCGTGCGCCGCGATACGCGCGGGCTGGAGCACAGCTGCCACTTCAACAACGCCGGTGCGTCGCTGATGCCCGCGCGAGTGGTGGATCGCCTTACGGATTGGCTGCGCGACGAAGAGCGGCGCGGTGGCTACGAGGTGGAGGCCACGCGGCGCCACGAGCTCGAAGACTTCTACCTGGCCGCCGCGGAGCTGCTGAACTGCCGGACGGAGGAGGTCGCCTACGTGGAAAACGCGACCCGCGGGTGGAACATGGCCTTCTACGGTCTGGCCTTAGGATCGGGCGATACGGTGCTGGCGCCGCTCAGCGAGTACGGCTCCAACGTGATCGCGCTCCAGCACCAGGCCGCGCGTCGAGGCTTTGCCGTCGAGTTCATGGCCGATGACGAGGCTGGGGTGGTGGATCTGGGTTGGTTGGAGCGTCGCCTGGGCGATCGCAGCCGACCGGTGAAGCTGATCGCCCTGAGTCACGTGCCCACGGGCAACGGCCTAGTGAACCCGGCGGCTGAGGTGGGCGCCCTGGCGCGTGCCCACGACGTGCCCTACCTCCTCGATGCCTGCCAGTCCCTCGGCCAGATGCCGGTGGATGTGCAAGCGCTCGGCTGCGACATGCTCTCCGGCACCGGGCGGAAGTACCTGCGCGGTCCGCGGGGCACGGGCCTGCTCTATGTACGGCGCGAGTTCCTGGATCGCCTGGACCCGCCCTTTCTCGACCAGCATGCCGCCGTTCTGACCTCGCCGGAGCGGTTCACGATGCGCGACGACGCGCGCCGCTTCGAATGCTGGGAGCGCTACTGCGCCGGCCAGGCCGGCCTCGCCGTGGCCATGCGCTACGCCTGTGACCTCGGCCTGCCCGCGATCTATTCGCGGGTGCAGGAACTCGCCGAGGCTCTGCGCAGCGCCTTGGGCACCGTCCCTGGGGTGGACGTGGTGGACGGTGGTCATGAGCGCTGCGGCATCGTCACCTTCACCGTCGCGGGGCGCGAGGCGGAGGCGATCAAGGCGGGCCTGGGCAAGTGCGGGGTCAACGTGTCCGTCGCGAGCGGGTCCGGCAACCTGGTGTGGTTCGAGCGCCGGGGTCTCACGGCGGTGGTGCGAGCGTCCGTGCATTATTTCAATACGCCCTCGGAAATCGAGCGTCTCATCGCGTCCCTGCATCCCCTCTGTTAACGCTCGCCTAGCGGCGTTGGTTGCCGAAACGCCCACCGATCGAACATAACCGCCGCAATAGCTGTCGCTACGGCAGGACTGCCGTCGTTGTTCGCGTATAAACGACCGTTCGTCGCCTTAATGCCACATCTTGGCCGTAGAGTGGGACTCACAAGGATCGGACGCGGCCTGGCGGACGAATAAGGACCAGGCACGAATCACACAGAGGACACGGACGTGCGTTTTGCCCAAGTATCCGGCGCCAGACCGGACGACGTTACTGCGAACTCGAGCTCTCCTATTGCGCTGCGGCACATCGCCAGCGTGATACTCACCGCTTCCCTGTTGAGCGCCGTCGGCGCCCACGCCCACGAAGAGGAAGTGGACGAAGAGGTGGTCGTCACCGGCCGCTCCACGAGCCTGATCGGCGTCGCCTCATCGGCGTCCCAGGGATTCATCGGCCAGGACGACCTCGCGGCGCGCCCCACCCTGCGCGTGGGTGAGCTGCTCGAAGCGATTCCCGGCGCCGCCGTGACCCAACACTCCGGGCCCGGCAAGGCAAACCAGTACTTCCTGCGCGGCTTCAACCTCGACCACGGCACGGACTTTGCGGGCTTCGTCGACGGTATTCCGCTCAACCTGCCCACCCATGGCCACGGTCAGGGTTACCTCGACCTCAACCCGATCATCCCCGAGCTGGTGCAGACGGTCGATTTCGGCAAGGGCCCTTACTACGCGGACATCGGCGACTTCTCGTCCGCCGGCTACGCGCGCTACAACCTGAAGGACTCCCTGGCGGCGCCTGTCATCGAAGCCACCGTGGGCGAGTTCGGCTTCTACCGCGCGGTGCTCGCCGGCTCGAAGCAGTTTGCTGGCGATGCCAACATCCTCGGCGCGCTGGAGCTGGAGCAGTACGACGGCCCCTGGGAGCTCGACAACGACGCCCAGAAGCTCAACGCCTTTGCGCGCATCTCCGGCCACGTCGGCGACACCTTCCTGTCCCTGTCCGGATCCGTCTACGCGGCCGACTGGAACTCCACGGATCAGGTGCCCGCGCGCGCCATCGAGCAGGGCCTGATCAGCCCCTTAGGTAACATCGATCCCACCCTCGGCGGTGAGAGCGAGCGCTACAGCCTCAACTTCGAGTTTGCCGGTGATCCGCCTAATGGAGGCGGCTTCCGCGGCAACGCCTACGCCGTCGCCTCGGACTTCGAGCTGTTCTCGAATTTCACCTACTTCCTCGACGATCCCGAGAACGGCGATCAGATCACCCAGCGCGATCGTCGCCTGATCGTGGGCGGTAACTTCGAGTACGAGTTCACCAACGAGCTGTTCGGCCGCCCGTGGACCACCCGCGTGGGCACGCAGCTGCGCCACGATGAGATCTACGACGTCGCGCTGCTGCGCAGCCAGGCCCGTAACCCGATCTCCACCGTGCGTGAGGACGAGGGCAGCCAGACCAACATCGGCGTCTACGCCGACACCACCATCGAGCTCACGCCCTGGATGCGCACGACCTTGGGTCTGCGCGCCAACCAGTACTGGTTCGACATCGACGAGAGCAACATCGCCGCCAACGTGGGCGATGAGAGCGACGGCCTCGTGCAGCCCAAGGCCACCCTCGTGTTCGGCCCCTTCCGTGAGACGGAGATCTACCTGAACGCCGGCGAGGCCTTCCACAGCAACGACGCCCGCGGCACGGTCACGCGCATCGATCCGGCCAGCGGCGAGCCCGCCGATCCGGTCACGCCGCTGGTGCAGTCGCGCGGCGCGGAGATCGGTGTGCGCACGGCGATCATCCCCGGCCTGCAATCCACCCTTGCCGTCTGGTGGCTGGAGCTCGATTCGGAGCTGTTGTTCGTCGGTGATGCCGGCACCACCGAGCCGAGCGGGTCCTCCCGTCGCGTCGGTGTGGAGTGGAGCAACTTCTACCGCATCAACGAGTTCCTCACCTTCGACGCGGACATCGCCTTCACGGACTCGGAGTTCGACAACGGCGATGAGATCCCGGGCTCGGTCGGTCGGGTGATCACCAGTGGCTTCAGCTTCGATCTGCCGAGCGGCCCCTTCGGCGGTATCTACTTCCGCCACTTCGGCGACAGCCCCCTGACCGAAGACGGCAGTGTGATGGCGGATTCCACCTCGGTGGTTAACCTGCGTGCCGGCTACCGTCGCCAGCGCTTCGAAGTGGCCGTCGATGCCTTCAACCTCTTCGACTCCAACGATCCGGACATCTCCTACTTCTTCGCCTCCTGCCTGCCCACGGACCCGCAAGCGGTCTGCGGCGTGGGCAGCAGTGGTGAGGGCGTGGAAGACGTGCACATTCACCAGGTGGAGCCGCGCCAGCTAAGGGCAACGTTCACCTTGCGGTTCTGAGGATGGAACCGGGACAGGTCATGAAGACGAGAATAATAAGAAGCCAGGACCTCGCGGCGCTGGTCGCCAAGGTCGGACTGGACGAGATCATGGACCGCATGATCGAACGCTTGGCCGAGACCTGTCGCGAGTTCGACCCGCAGCGCTTCGAGGTGCGCGTGCGCGATGGCTACACCTACGAGCAACCGCGGGTGGGCCTGATCGAGTGGATGCCGGTGATGGAGGCGGGGCGTCGGGTGACGGTGAAGATGGTGGGCTACCACCCCCGTAACCCGAGCGCCTTCCAGCTGCCGACGATCCTCTCCACGGTCGGTGCCTACGACACGGACACGGGCCATCTGATCGGCCTCAGCGATGCCACCTTCCTCACCGCCGTGCGCACGGCGGCGGCCTCGGCGGTGGCGAGCCAGATTCTGGCGCGGCCGGACAGTCGCGTCCTCGGCATCGTCGGTGTCGGCGCGCAAGCCGTGTGTCACGTGCACGCTTTGAGCCGCTGCTTCCCCCTGGAGCAGGTGCTGATCTACGACGTGGACCCGGCCGCCGTGGCCTCCTTCGCCCAGCGTGTCGCGGGCCTGTCGCCGCGACCGCTGGAGATCGCGCCGGCCACGGGCGCGCAGATCCTGGCGCGCTCGGACATGCTCGTCACCGCCACGTCCGTGGCCGCCGGCGCCGGCCCGGTGGTGGACGACGGCCACTGCCAGCCGGGCCTGCACGTGAACGCCGTGGGCGCGGACTTCCCCGGTAAGACCGAGCTACCCCTCACCCTGCTCCAGCGCGCCCTCGTGTGCCCCGACTACTCGCCCCAGGCGATGAAGGAAGGCGAGTGCCAGCGCTTGGAGGCGGACCAGATCGGCCCGGATCTGCTGCAGATCACCAAGCAGGCCGCTACCATGCAGGCCCACCAGGATCGCCTCACGGTCTTCGACTCCACCGGCTTCGCCCTCGAGGACCACGTGGCCCTAGAGCTGGCCCTGGAGTGGGCTGAGCAGTTCAACCTCGGCCTCGAGCTCGACCTCGAGTCGATCAGTGACGACCCCCTGAACCCGTATCAATTCGCCGAGGTAGACCGGGCGGTAGCCGCCGTGGTGAGCTGACGGCTTCGGTATCCAGGGAAGAGTTGAGAGCGAGAGACGATGGACTTCTCCGTAGACCCGCAGAGCCAGGAGCTCATCGACGCGGCACGTGACTTCGCCAGCAAAGAGCTCGGCGCGGACCTCGTGGCTCGCGACCACCGCGGCGCCAAGGACGAAAGCGATTGGCGCGGCGACTGGAACAAGTGCGCCGACTTCGGCGTCCTCGGCCTCAACGTGCCGACCGAGTACGGCGGCCGTGGCCTCAGCACCGTCGACACCATCATGGTGCTCGAGGCGATCGGCTACGGTTGCCCGGACAACGGCCTGACGCTTGGCCTCAACGGCCAGATCTGGGCCGTGCAGGAGCCGATCCAGACCTTCGGCACCGACGAGCAGAAGCGACGCTACCTGCCGGGCCTCTCCGGCGGCCAGCTCATCGGCGCCCACGGCATGACCGAGGAAGCCTCCGGCTCCAACGCCTTTGGCCTGCGCACCGTGGCTGAGCGCGACGGCGACGACTACGTGCTCAACGGCCACAAGACCTACATCGGCCTGGGCCCCACCTGCGACCTAGCGCTGGTGTTCGCCACCACGGACCCATCCCTTGGCCAGTGGGGGCTGTCGGCCTTCCTGGTGGAAGCGACCACGCCAGGCTTCGTCCGCGGCGAACCGCAACAGAAGATGGGCCTGCGCACGGCGCCCATGGGTGAGCTCACCTTGGAGAACTGCCGTGTGCCCGCGGACGCCATGCTCGGCCCCATCGGCGCGGGTCAGAGCATCTTCCAGCACTCGATGGAGTGGGAGCGGAGTTTCATCTTCGCCAGCCACGTGGGCTCCATGGCGCGCCAGCTCGACGAGTGCGTGACCTTCGCCCGCAAGCGCGAGGTGTTCGGCCAACCCATCGCCAACTACCAGAGCATCTCCAACCGCCTGGCGGAGATGAAGCTGCGCCTGGAAACCTCCCGCCTGCTGCTCTACCGCGCCGCCTGGGCGATGGACAACGGCGGCGCGTCGGCGGCGGAGGCGGCGCTCGCCAAGCTGCACATCTCTGAAGCCTTCGTCGCCTCCAGCCTCGATGCGATGCGTATCCACGGCGGCAGGGGCTATCTCTCCGAGGCGGGCGTCGAGCGGGATCTGCGCGATGCGGCCGGTGGCGTGATCTACTCCGGCACCTCGGACATTCAGCGCCAGGTCATCGCTCGCCTGCTCGGCGTGTAGGCGGGGCGGGGTCGAGGTGCGCTACCTGCTCCATCGCCTGGTGGATGACGCGGCGGCTCGCGAGCCGTCGCGCGACGCCGTGCGCTGTCGCGGCGAGGCGCTCACCTACGAGGCCCTGGTGCGTCAGGCCAACGGCCTCGCCCACGAGCTGGTCGCGCGCGGCGTGCGTCGCGGCGATCGGGTTGGCGTGCTGCTCGGCAAGGGCGTCGCGTGCGCCGTGGCCATCCACGCCATCATGAAGGCCGGGGCTGCCTACGTGCCCCTCGATCCCGGCGCGCCGGCCCTGCGCCACGCGTTCATCGTCGAAGACGGTGGCCTAAGAGTCCTGATTACCGAGCCACGTCGCCGGCGCCAGCTCGCGCAGCTCGCCGAGGCGACGCAGGCGATCGAGCACGTGATCGGCGTGGAGGGCGAGGCTGGCGATGGCCTCACCTGGGCGCAGATCGCTGCGGGCGGGCGCGACCAGGCGCCGCCGGTGGCCGTGACCGAGCAGGATCCCTGCTACATCCTCTACTCCTCCGGCTCGACGGGCACGCCGAAGGGCATCATGCATTCCCACCGCAGTGCCATGGCCTGGGCGGAGGTGTCGGCGGCCGAGCACCAGCTGGTGCCCGACGATCGCATCAGCAACTACGCTCCCTTGCACTTCGATCTCTCCACCCTCGACTACTTCGCCGGCGCCCTAGCGGCCTGCACCATGGTGATGGTGCCCGAAGAGCATGCGCGCATGCCGGCGAGCCTTGCGCAGCTGCTGGAGGAGGAGGCCATGAGCCTCTTCTACACGGTACCCTTCGCCCTGATCCAGCTGGTGACGAGCAAGGCCCTCGAGGAGCGCCCCCTGCCGGCGTTGACGCGCGTGCTCTTCGGCGGCGAGCCGATGACCATCAAGCACCTGCGCCGCCTGCAGCAACTCCTGCCCCACGTCTCCTTCTGCAACGTATACGGCCCGACCGAGGTGAACGGTTGCACGCGCTACTACGTGCCGCCGATCGCCGCGGACGATGCGCCGTCCCTGCCCATCGGCACGCCCTACGACAACGTCGAGGCGCTGGTGATCGATGCTGACGGCCAGGGCGTCACACCCGGTGAGACCGGCGAATTGGCGATCCGCGCACCCACCATGATGCGCGGCTACTGGAATCGTGAGGATCTGATGGCGAAGGCGTACCACGACGTGGCGCGCTACCCTGCGTGTTCGCCGGATCGCTTCTACCGCACCGGTGACATCGTCATCCAACGCGACGACGGCAACTTCGACTTCCTGGGCCGGGCGGACCGCCTGATCAAGACTCGCGGTTGCCGCGTCGACCTCGACGAGATCGAGGCCACCCTCGCCGCGTGCGAGGGCGTGGAGGAGGCTGCCGTGTTCCCGGTGACCGACGGCACGGGCACGCTCGCCGTGCACGCCTCGGCGCGCCAGGCGCCCGACGGCGAGCTCGAGGCGGCGCCCCTGCAGCGCGCGCTCAAGGCACGCCTGCCCGCCTACGCGGTGCCCGTGGCCCTGACCGTCGTCGACGAGTTTCCCCGCACCACCTCGGGTAAGGTGGACCGACGTGCGCTACGGCTAGCGGCCGAAGCCCACCACGACAACAACAACGCGCAGCCTGCTTGAGGGTCAAGCGCGAGCACAGTGAATGCCATGCGACAGCAAGTAATCGACTTCATCAACGACGATCTCCTGGCGGACCAGGACGACGTGACCATCGGCGGCGACGACGAACTGCTCGTCGACGGCTACCTCGATTCCCTCGGCGTCATGCGCCTGGTGACCTTCATCGACAGCGAACTCGGCCTCGCCGTGCCGCCGCAGGACATCACGATCGAGAACTTCCGCTCCGTCGATGTGCTCGTGGCCTACCTCGAAGCCCGCCAAGGGGTCGCGACGCAATGACCGCCGACACGTCGACCGGTGATGCCCTCACCGGTCGATGGATCGACGACATCGAGGCGGCCAGCAACCTCACGCGCAGCCAGTTCCTGATCTGGATGGGGCAGCAGGTGGAGCCCACCTCGCCGCTCTACAACATGGTGTTCGCCTTCCGCCTGCAGGGCGTCCTCGACGCTGAGCGTTTCGCGGGGGCGTTCGAGGCCCTGGTAGCCGAGTGCGACGCCTTGCGCACGGTGCTGCGCGAAGCGGACAGCGTGCCGCAGCAGCAGGTGCTGGCGGCGAGCGAATTCCCGCCCCTCGACCAGGTGAACTTCGCCTCCCGCGACGACGCCGAGGCGGCCTGCGAACGCTGGGTGCACGAGCGTGCCCGCGTGCCCGTCACCCTGTCGCATTGCCTCTACGAGAGCGCGCTCCTGCGCATCGGTCCGACGCACCACGTGTGGTTCTTGAAGCTGCACCACGTGGTGAGCGACGCCTGGGCGTCCGCCTTGTTGTGCGAGCGCTTGTTCGCCCACTACGAGGGTGCTGCGTCGAGCGAGACGGAGGTGCCTGCCTACGCGGACTATGTCGCCCGCGAGCGCAGTGCGCGCGATCGCAAGTCTTACGCCAGCGCACGGGCCTACTGGGAGGCGTTGCTCGCCAAGCCCGCCGATCGGCAGCCCTTCTACGGCACCACGGGCGGCATCGGCCGCAACTCGCGCACGCGCCGCCTGCGCCTCCCCCTAGGCGCCGATCGCTCGGCCGCCCTGCGCGATCTCGCCATGGCGCCGGGCATGCAGCTGCTGAACGAAGAGCTGAGTCTCTTTCGTCTGACCGCCACCGCGGTCCTGGCTCTGCTGCAGCGGATCAGCGGGGCGAAGCGCCTGGGGCTCGGCGTGCCGATGCACAACCGCCTCTCGGCGCGCGACAAGCTCACGCCGGGCCTCTACATGGAGGTCTTTCCGCTGAAGGTGGACGTCGAGACCGACGAGACCTTCTCGTCCCTCGCGGCGAAGGTGGGCCAAGCCGTGGTGGATACGCTGCGCCACGGGCTCCCCGGCACCAGCACGGCGGCGAGCAACACGGCCTACGACGTCCTGCTGAATTTCGTCACCGCGCGCATGCAGGCGCCACCCGGGCTCGACATGGACACCGATTGGGTGCACGCGGGCGCTGGCGATGCTGCCCACAAGCTGCGCATTCAAGTCCACGATTTCGATGGCCAGGGCGAGCTCTGCGTCGACCTGGATGCGAACGAAGGCGTGTTCTCCCCGGCGGCCCAAGATCTGCTCGCGCAGCACTTCTTCGCCATCATCGACGCGCTGATCCGCGAGTCGGAGCAGCCGATCCGGCGCTGTAACCTGTCCACGGCGAACGAGCGCCAGCAGCAGCTGATTGCCTTCAACGACACGCGGCATCCCGAGCTAGTGCAGGCCGGCGACGTAGACGAGGCGTTCCGGGCGCAGGTGGCCCGCACGCCAACCGCGCCGGCCCTTCGTTGCGATGAGCTCACCTGGAGCTACGCCGAGCTCGATCAGCGAGTGAACGATCTCGCTAGCTACCTGCTGGCGCAAGGTCACGGTCCGGGGGCTGTACTGGCGCTGGCCCTGCCGCGCTCGCCCCAGGCGCTGGTGGCGATGCTGGCAAGCCTGCGAGTGGGGGGTGCGTACCTACCCCTAGACATCCGCCATCCACCGGCACGCCTCGCCGCGATTCTAGACGATCTGTCGCACTCACCCCTGCGCCTCACCGGGGTGCTGGCGGCGCCGTCGATGAGCGAACGTCTCCCGTCGCAGTACCCGGTCATCGACGCAGCGGCTGCCCCCGAGCACGCTGAGGCGGTGACGCCCGCCGGCGCGCCCCAAGATCTCGCCTACCTGATCTACACCTCCGGCTCCACCGGCACGCCGAAGGGGGTGCAGATCTCCCGCGCGGCTCTCAGCAACTACCTGCTGTGGGCGCGCGGCCAGTACTGTGAAGGCGGTGCGAAGGACTTCGCCCTGCACACGTCCCTCGCCGTCGACCTCACGGTCACCAGCCTCTACACGCCGCTCCTGTGCGGCGGTGCCGTGGTGGTGTATCTGGATGAGGGAGACAACGATCTGCCCGTCCTGCGCGTCTTCGAGGACGATGCGGTGGACGTGGTCAAGCTCACACCGGCCCACTTGGAGCTGATTCGAGAGCTCGGCGGCAAGGCGCAGGGAATCCGTACGCTGATCCTTGGCGGTGAGGACCTGAAGACGGACCTCGCCCGCGCCGTGTCCGATCAGTTCCCCGACACGCTCGCGCTCTACAACGAGTACGGCCCGACGGAAGCCACCGTCGGGTGCATGATCCACCGCTTCGACGCGAAGCAGGACATCGCCGCGTCGGTGCCGATCGGGCGACCGATCGCCAACGCCCAGATCTTCCTGCTCGATGAGTACGGCGATCCCGTGCCGACGGGACTGCTCGGTGAGATCTGCATCGGCGGTGTCGGCGTCGCCGACGGTTACGTGAATCGGGCCGAACTCACGGCGCAACGCTTCATCGAGGCGACTGCTCTCGACGGCGCGCGCGTGTATCGCACGGGCGATCTCGGCCGCTGGACCGTGGATGGGCGTCTCGAGTATCTGGGTCGCGGCGACGCTCAGGTAAAGGTGCGCGGGGCGCGTATCGAGCTCGCCGAGGTGGAAGCGGCTGCCGTGGCGCACCCGCAGGTGGGGCAGGCGGTGGCGGTGGTGGTCGACCGCGCGGCGCAAGATCCCGTGCGCTTCTGTCAGCGCTGCGGCATGCCCTCGAACTACCCCGGGATCGTCTTCAACGACGCGGACGTGTGCAGCATGTGCGTGACCTTCGAACGTCACGCGGTGGAGGCCCAGGCCTACTTCCAGCCGCGCGAGGCGCTGGAGGAGATCGCAGGCCTGATGCGCGCCCAACGTCAAGGGGATTACGATTGCATCGTGCTCCTCTCCGGGGGCAAGGACAGCACCTATATGATCTATCAGGTCGCCGCCATGGGCCTCAAGATCCTGGCGCTGACCCTCGACAACGGCTTCATCTCGGAAGGGGCGCTCGAGAACACCCGTCAGGTGGCCAAGGCCCTCGGCGTGGATCAGGTGATGGCGCGCACGCCGCACATGAACGCGATCTTCGCCGACAGCCTGCGTCGCCACAGCAACGTCTGCCACGGCTGCTTCAAGACCATCTACACCCTCGCCATCAACGAAGCGCGCCAACGCAACATCGGCTACATCGTCACCGGCCTGTCGCGCGGGCAGATCTTCGAGACACGCCTCGATGAGATGTTCCGCCATCGCCAGTTCGATGTGACCAAGGTGGAGCGGGCCATCATTGATGCGCGCAAGGTCTACCATCGCATCGACGACGCCGTCGCCCAGCACCTGGACGTCTCCGCCTTCGACGATGACAGGGTCTTCGAGCAGATCCAGTTCGTCGACTTCTACCGCTATTGGGACGTGCCCCTCGATGAGGTGTACGCGTACCTGGAGACGAACACGCCCTGGCAGCGACCGGTCGACACGGGGCGTTCCACCAACTGCCTGATCAACGAAGCGGGTATCTACGTGCACCGCAAGGAGCGCGGGTACCACAACTACGCGCTGCCCTACAGCTGGGACGTGCGCCTTCGCCACAAGACCCGCGAGGCAGCGTTGCACGAGCTCGACGATGAGATCGACACCCGTCGCGTGCGCGAGATCCTGAGCGAGGTGGGCTATCGCGAGCCGCCCGCGCGCGACGAGGCGCGTCTGGCGCTCTACGTCACGGCTGCGGATGGCGCGCTGTCGAACGAGGCCCTGCGCCAGCACCTCGCCACGACGCTACCCGACGAGATGATGCCGGCCTACCTCGTGCCCCTGGACGCCATGCCCCTGGCGGCCACCGGCAAGGTGGACCGCAAGGCCCTACCCAAGCCCTGGGAGCTGGCAGGTGCGGGGAGTGTAGGGCCCTTCGTGGCACCGGCCACGGAAGTGGAGCAGCAGCTGGCCGCCGTGTGGAGCGCGCTGCTCGGCGTGGAGCAGGTGGGCGTGCACGATGATTTCTTCGATCTCGGTGGTGCTTCTCTGACGGCGATCCAGGCCCTCGCGCGGATCCGCGATGCCTTCGATGTGGAGCTGCCCCTACAGAGTTTCTTCGCTGCTCCGACGCTGGGTGCGGTGGCGCAGGCGGTGGAGACGGCGCTGATCGCGCAAATCGAGTCGCTCTCAGACGAGGAGGTCGAACGCCTCCTCGACGAGTCCTAGGCGGGTCGCGGGAGATGGCCGACGCCACCGGTAACGATGATCGCCGCGAGCGCCTCGACGCGGCACGCCGCGAGCTCCTGAAGCGCCGCCTGCAGGGCAGCGCTGCGTCCGCCGCGCCGGCGAGCGCCGACGTGCCTGCCCTGGTGCCGCGCGAGGATCGCGCCGAGGCGCCCGCGTCCTACGCGCAGGCGCGCCTGTACTTCCTCGATCAACTGCACGGCGCCGGTGCCGCCTACCACATGGTGCTGGGCCTGCGTCTGCGCGGCGCGTTGGACCGCGACGCCCTGCAAAGGGCCTTGGACATCCTGGTCCACCGCCATGCGAGCCTGCGTACCACCTTCGAGGTGCGCGGCAGCGAACTCGTGCAGCGCGTGGCACCTCCTTCGCCGTTGGTGCTCGATACGCGCGATGTGTCCCAGGCCTCGGATGTCGATGGTGCCCAGCACGAGGCGATCCGCAGACTCGTGCAGCAACCGTTCTCCCTGGCCCAGGGGCCGCTGGTGCGGGCCGGGCTCATCGCCCTGGGCGCGCACGAGCACGTGTTGGTGCTGGTGCTACATCACATCATCGCGGACGAGTGGTCCCTAGGCGTACTGCGCCGGGAGTTGGCCACGGCCTACGCTCACGGCGGCGGCGACGAAGGCCTGCCGGCGGTCGTCGACGTGGACTACGGCGACTACGCCCTTTGGCAGCGCGAGCAAATCGAGCGCCATCGCGACGCGCAGCTCGCGTTCTGGCGGGACAAGCTGAGCGACCTGGACGATTCCTGCGCCGCCCTGCCTGGGGACTTTCGGCGCCCCACGCGGGCCAGCCTGCGCGGCGGTTGGCAGCAGCGCCGCCTGGATCCGGCCCTGGCGAGTGCCGTGGCGACCCTCGCCCGCCGCCACCAGGCGACGCCGTACATGGTGTTGCTGGCCGCCTTCCTCGCCGTGCTCTACCGCCTGAGCGGGCAATCGGACGTGCGGGTCGGCACACCGGTGGCCTCCCGTGCGCCGGCGCAGACCGACGCCATGGTGGGCCTGTTCCTGAACAGCGTCGTCATTCGCGAGCAGTTCGATGGCGCCGAGTCCTTCGAACAGCTCCTGGCGCGGGTACGCGCAACGGCCCTGGCGGCCGTCGATCACCAGGCCTTGCCCTTCGAAGTGCTGGTGGCCGAGCTGCAGCCCGGACGCGACCTCGGCGCCAACCCGCTGTTCCAGACCATGTTCGTGTTGGAGAGCGACGAGGGCGCGGACACCCGCTTCGGCGAGCTCACGCAGGAGCGCTTGGTCGTAGAGTCCGGCTTCGCCAAGCTCGACCTCACCTGCTTCGTAAACATCGACGACGGGCAGCTCACGGTGTCCGCCGAGTACGCCACCGACCTCTACGATGCATCCACCGCCACCATGTTGCTCGACGCTTACGGCGAGTTCCTGAGCGGCGTGGTAGCTACCCCGGGCGCGAGCATCGATAGCGTGCCGCTGGTGAGTCCGACCGAGGCCGATGCCCTGCGGGCGCGCTCGCGCGGCAAGGCGCTGCCTATCGGCGAGG
>JBCBZW010000015.1 GCA_039815145.1 Pseudomonadota bacterium | reverse complement strand
CCTTGAGCGAGGTCATGGGTCACCGGGTCGTAGTCTTGGTGTGTGGTAACCCAACGCTATCGCCCGACCCATGGCCTTTCAATGCTTTAGCGCATCCAGTTCTATGCGCTCAGGATCCTTTGCGAGATCCGGATTGACCCCTTTTTTTGCTAGTTGGAGAGCATCCCCACCACGCGGTACGTCACAAGGCGAGCCCGTAAGCCAGGGCGCCGTAGCCGAAGAACATCTGCACGGGGAGTTTGATCGACTTGGCTTCGCGCGCCAGTACAGCCAGCGTCGAGACGCATTGCAGCGCCACCGCGTAGAACACATGTTCGGCGGTATCGCCTTCTTCGCCATCATGTACCTGCTGGTTCGACCTGTACGAAGGCACGTGTCCCGTGCCGTCAGCAACCTGTGCGAAACAAGAAATGGTTGCAAGCTGCAGCCCGCGCTTCAGAGCGCACGGACGAAGTCGAGGAGGATCTCCCGGTCCGCCAACGGCAGGGCGGTGAAACGCGAACGGGCCTCCAATGCCTCGCCGCCGTGCCAGAGGATCGCGTCCTCCAGGGATTCGGCGCGTCCGTCGTGAAGAAACCCGCGCTTGGGGTAGCGTGCTTCGACGAGACCCACGCCCCACAGGGGCGCCGTGCGCCATTCTCGGGCCATTGGTCCATCGCCTGGGTCAGCGAGCTCGGCTCCCATATCATGAAGCATCAGATCGGTGTAGGCCCAAGCCCGTTGACTAGCGAGTGCTGGCGGGCCGTCGTTGCGGGTGAGCAGGATGGGCACGTGGCAATCGCCACACCCGACACGGCCGAACAGGCGTTCGCCCTCATCCGTGCGTCGCCGATTCTCGTCGCGCCGATGTGCGGGCACCGCGAGGTGGCGAACGAATTCGGTGATCGCTGAAAGCTCTTGCGGCGAGAACTCGACGGTCGGCGCATCTTCCTGGCAGGGACTCGGGCTGTCGATTCCCATGTCGTGACGGAGAGCGGCGCTGATCTGGTTCTCGAGCGAAGCGTGTGTCCCCTTCCAGCCGAGAAGTCCGAGTTTGCGTCGCCCGGTGCAGGCGTCGCGGATGACTGCGGCTCGCCCCGTGATGCCGTCCTGGTTCTGGTCTTCCGGGTCATGGAATGGAGGCAGCATACGCTGATCAACATGCTCCAACAGGCCCCAGCCAAACAACAACGGTGCGGCTCGCAGGGCGACGGGGAAGCGGTCGCCGCCGGATGTGGCGGCGACGGCGTGCGGGGTGCGTAGGGTGCGGGAGTAGCCATCGGGGTAAGTGTAGGTTCGGTAGGTATACCTAATGGAAACGATCGCCTCCGGCGTCAGGTCGTTGGCGTGACGCGTGTTCGCCTGCAGGCCAAGTTGCTCCAGGGAGGTTGCCTGCACTGGACGGGCCACGAGGTAGGGTTGGGTCGATCCCGGGGATAGCCCGTCCAGGGCCTCGACGTGACATGCGGTGCACGAGCTTCGGTCATAGTGAGGCCCGGCCAGGACAGCACCGTCTCCTGCGCGTGGGTCTAGCCAGTCGCGCTCGAACAGCACCTTGCCGGCGGCTGCCGCGTGGTTCGTGGCGAGCAGGCGGGTGGGCACACGGGCGAGTGCCTGGCCGCCGACCGCAGGGGGTGCGACGACGGTCAGGGCAGTACCCCCAGGTTCGAGCGCATCGCTCGCCAGGACCGTGGAGGCCATCATCAGAGGGAGGAGCAATGAGCAAACGCGCAGGATGAAGAGGGCAGCGCTTTGCCCGAGGATGGCCTCCACGGAACCTAGCTAACCTTGAAGGTACCTTTCATCACCGACCAGTGGCCGGGGAAGGTGCAGAAAAAAGCGTACTCACCAGCCGCAAGGCCTTTGAGCGGGAAGGTCACCGTATCCTGCTCGCCGCCACCGACAATTTTGGTTGCAGCGATTACACGCTCGTCGTCGGGTACGTAGTTGGCGTCCAGACCCACGGCCATGGCGCCGTTAGTGACGGCGGTGAAGTCGTCCGGCTTCGCGAGCACCCAGTTGTGCCCCATCGCTGCCGCCGGCAGGCTGCCTTTGTGAGTGATGGTCACGGAAACGTTCTCGCAAGTGGCATCCGGTGCGATCTCCGTGAGGCTGTAGGCGAGTGCGTCCCCCACCTCGATTTCGAACTCGCACGCCGCCTGTGCGGCCGGGACTGACAGTGCAAGCGCTGCGAACGCGTGAATTCTCTTCATACAGATGACTCCGAAGGTGTCGAATACCAAACGATAACGCGAACGATTCGCAATAGCAATCAATATATGCCGCCTCCGAGGCTTCCGTAGGCCTGGCCTGCCGCTGTCGATCAGTTGCTCAAGGGCAAGCGCACCTGGCGCGCCTGGTGGGTTCTGCGGTGGGGCGATTCCCCGCGTGAGGCAGCGGTGGGTGATCTCGCTGTAGCCAGGGCGCAGCGCTCGGAATTGGGGCCGGATGGTGGCGAAGTACGGTGCCTTGAAGCACAGCACCCGCGAGAAAAGCCATTTGCCGAGGGGTTTGTCGGCGAGCGTTTGCCAGATGGGGAGTGTTCGCACGATTCGAATCGCCCCCTTTGCGAAGGCAGGCCGATCCTGGCGGGAAGGGGTCAGTCGATGACGACGGCGCTGGCGACGATCTGATGCTCGCGCCTCGCCATCACACCGGCCGTTGCGCGGCCAGCGTCCTCGGCGAAGTGCTGCGCTTGCTCGGTGCTTAGCAATTCCGTGGTCAGCTCGCCGTACACCGTAGACATGCCTGGTGGCGTGTCCTTGGGTATGAAAAACCCGTAGTCCTTGAAGACCACCCGCGCCGTGTGTTCGCCGTCCGCCAGCACCATGAAGCAGCCCTTCTTACGACAGACTTCCGTGATTCGGCCGCGAATCTTGCCCGTGTACTCGCCGTTTGCGTTCACCGTGCGCACGGCTTGGGCCAGCGATACCGCTTCGCCTGTCGCCGGCATCTTCTCGCCGTACTCACCGGCGCATACGGCGGTGGCCCAGAGCGTGGCTGCAGCACAGGTGAAGATAGAGCGTCGGAAGGTCTGAGCGAACATGGTTTACTCCCCGGCTGGGCGTGTGAGTACGAGCGACCTAATCAGCGGCGACCGCTGGGCGGTGGTGGTGCCGTTGATGGCGTTGAATCAACGCGCCCGCTACGGCACCCCACGTGGCGATGAGGCCCCACGTCAGCCCGACGAAAACACCTCCATCGAGGATGCCGCGCCAGGGTTGCGGCAGCTGGCGAAACAGAAGCACCAGGAGCACGATGCCGCAGGTCAGTGACCACGCGCTGAGGAGGCGGCGACGTGGTGCCCCAGAGCAGCCCCATGCACACCAAGGGCGCGAGCAACGCCTGGGCTGCGCTGGCGTGTTCGCCGAGTTCGGCGGCACGGGCCGCGAAGCGCGGGGAGAAGGACTGCTGAAAGCCGCGATAACCTTCGAACCACGCCATCGCCAGTGCGCTCGCAACCAGCGCAGCGAAGTGATGGGGGCCGAGGCTCGCAGAGAACGCGCCAGCCGTAGCGTTCGCCAGCTTCGCAAGGCCGTAGAGCAGCAGCGTCGAGAAGCCGACGATCGCCCAGAGCATGACGAGCGATCCCCGCAGGCCTCGCTTGTCTCTGGTGGTCATGCGGCGCGCCCCGCAGCTTCGACCCTCGGTCCTATCATCCTTGACTCCTTTTGACCCGCTGCTCGGCGGCGCCGCGCTCGCGGGGCGCCGCCTGAGCGGTTGGTCGTTAGCCGGTGAAAGCCGCCCGCGCCGGCTTTTCCGACGGTGCGGATTCGCCCTTGAGCCATGCGAGTACGGTATCGGCGTCCGACACCTCGAAGGGATCGCTCGGGCAGTTGTCGGAGAATTCGGGCTCCACGAACATCTGCTCGATGGCGCCGTCATTCACGACCATTGCGTAGCGCCAGGAGCGCATGCCAAAGCCCAAGTTGTCCTTGCTCACCAGCATACCCATCTTGCGAGTGAATTCGCCATTGCCGTCGGGGAGCATCTTCACCTGCTTCGCACCGATCGACTTGCCCCACTGGAACATCACGAAAGCGTCATTCACCGAGAGGCAGTAGATGTCGTCGATGCCCAGCTCCTTGAACTGGGCGTAGAGTTCCTCGAAGCGCGGCAGGTGCGTGGACGAGCAGGTCGGCGTGAAGGCGCCAGGCAGGGCGAACACCACGATGCGTCGGCCACCGAAGATCTCCTGAGAGGTGACGTCCTGCCAACGAAACGGATTGTCCCCGCCGACCGATTCGTCGCGAACACGAGTGCGGAACAGGGCCTCAGGAATGCGTTGTGGGGTCATGAAGTACGGTCTCCAGTGCATTGGGTAGGTTGGGGGGCGACGGGGGCCGTGCCACCAGCCGCGCGGTCAGGGCGGCGAGTCTACCTGGACCGGTCAGGCAAACTAATCCACGCGGTGCGATCGGCGGTCAGACTCTAGCTGACTGAGAGGGTCGGGTGCGTGCAACCCGGGAGGCTGGGGGTGATCCCGCGGTGGCTTGACGTATCGCAGGAGCATCTCATCTAGCGTGCCCTGGGGGCGATGCTTCTCATCCTCGTGAGCACTCGCGATGGCGAAGACGTAAGCGATGACCACGGCGACCAGCGCCATCGCCGATAAGAGCATCTCGGCCCAGGCAGGGCCGATAGAGCCCGTCGGCATTGACGAGGGCGTCGCATGTGCACCGCAAGCGTAGAGGCCGACCACCGCGAGAGCAAAGGCGCGCGGGACGTACTTGCGAGCAAGACGCGGCACAGCGGTTAGTGGCATTGAGAAGCCTCTCGAGCGAAGGTGGTGGCTGCGAGTCGCACCCGTGCCACGACGAGTTCGCCGCGCGAACGGTCCCTGGCGGGGAGGGTGCTTTGGTAGTGCAAGAACTCTTGCAGGGCCGGGTTGAGCTGGCGGTAGCACTCTGCACGGAAGGCCTGCGTGTCCGCGTTTACGTCGGCGTCGCAAACCACTGCCAGCAAGCGTTCCAGCCCCGACTGACAGCAGTTGCGGCCAGCGACACGTTCGCCCGTTTGGATGAGCAGTTCCGCTAAGTTCGCATGGGCGACCATCAGCAGAGCGGCAGCGTCCGTCCAGCCTGATCCGTTCGCGGCCGCTTCGAACAGTGATTCAGCCTCGTGGATGGCCTCCAGGTAATGAGCGCGCGCAGCGCCGTAGTCGCCATCGGCGAAGGCCGAGTTGGCGATTCGCGTGAGTTGCTTCCAATGCGCGTCAGGTGAGCTCTCCGCGCCACCTCCGGCCGATCGCAAGCGTGTTGTGTAGGGGATCATCCGACGAACGCCCGTTCGATCACGAAATCCCCGGCAAGCCCCTGGCTAGGGGAGATCTCAAAGCCCAGCGCCTCGAGGGCGGCCTGCGTATCGCGCAGCATGGGCATGCTTCCGCACAACATCGCTCGGTCTTTGGCCGGATCGAGTGGCCCTATACCCAGGTGGCGGGTCAGGGTGCCGCTGGCGATCAGTTCAGGAATTCGCTGCCCGAGAACGAAGGGCTCTCGGGTGACCACTGGGAGGTAGCGCAGCTGCTCGCGCACCATCTCTCCGAGGTAGGGATCTTCCTGCAGCTGCAGAGTTAGCAGTTCTCGGTAAGCGAGGTCTGCGCTGCGACGTACGCAGTGCACGAGGATGACTTGCTCGAAGCGATCGTACGTTTCGAGATCACGCACCGTGCTGAGGAACGGCGCCAGCCCGGTGCCGGTAGCAAGGAGGAACAGGCGCGTGCCCGGCTTCAGGTCGTCGAGGACGAGCGTGCCTACGGGTTTCGTGCTGAGGAGCACGTGATCTCCCTCCTGGAGGTGCTGAAGGCGGGAGGTGAGGGCGCCATCGTCGATCTTGATCGAGAAGAACTCGAGGTGTTCCTCGTAGTTCGCGCTGGCGATGCTGTAGGCGCGCATCACCGGCTTCGTCTCAGGGCCCGCGGCGGGCAACCCCACCATGACGAACTGACCGTTCCGGAAGCGGAATCCGGGATCCCGGGTCACCCGGAAGCTGAACAAGCGGTCATTCCAGTGGTGCACACTGACCACCCGCTGGCTTGGGAAAGGGCTGTGCGAAAGGGTCGGGGCTCGCTTTTCGGCCGTACTGGACATCGGCGGGACGGACTCCTGGTGAACGCTCTAATACACAGCGACTAGGCTCGCGCAACTATACGCGAATGTCAATCATTCTTATTCGCGTCTGTTTGGTCGAAACTGAACTCCACAGCCGTTGGTGCGGCGGCGATCTCATCATTAAGAATGAAAATCACACTCGAATAGCCTCGTTCAGGGCCGAGTGTTCTCCGACGCACGTTTCGGGAGATTCCGCTGTGGCAACGGCCGCCGCCTTGTGTCTGCTCTACACGGCTTGCGCAGGCTGGTTCCATGCCGCGCAGCGGCGAACGGCTTTCGTCGCTTGTCGGGGCCACGCGGGTGCACGTTGGCTTCTCCCGGGCGCCAGTTGGATCCTCTCCCTCGGCGCCCTCCTAGCACTTCATGCGGCCGTCGGGTGGGAGTTGCCCATATGGCTTGTGTTGAGCGCCCTTGCGGGCATCTCGACTCTTCTGGTGACGGCCCTGGCGCCAAAGTGGCATGTGCTCAGTGCACTGGTGATTTACGGGTTGGGACTCCTCCTGGTGGGCTGGGTGGCGAGCTCCCTGTCGCGGGGAGCGGGTGCATGAGTGCGTTCACTCGGTGCCGTGGACCTGGCTGATGAACGCTACCGCCTCTGCTCAGCCACCACACTGTCTCAGTGGACCATCTGGCTCATCTGGGCCGCGGTAGCGTGTTCCGTGTGACGATCAAGGGTATTAGCATCGACGGGCGCGACGATATGGAAGCCCCGTGCGCGAAAGAGCTGTGCCAGGGTTTGCGCACAGCGACGCACAAGATTGCTCGGTGCCCCCGCGAGCAGTGCGCAAAGCCTGTCGTTCAGTCGCCCCACCTGCTTTGTTTGGGCCGCTTCGAGCACCTCGAGCAAGCAGGCCTCGTCGCGCGTGAGCCTTTCGCAGGCTGGCGGCGCGAACCAGATGCGCCGCCGACCGGTTTCGCTAATGGCTGTGGTGAGCATCTCGAGTTGCGCCAGGGCTTGCGCGTCACCCTCGAAGGCCATCTCGTAGCTTTGCCTCGCGACAGGGCACGCCGCCGCACCAGCAGCGCAGTGGCGAAACCCCCAAATCAGGAAGCTGGCCCCGAAGCGAAGATCGGCCATTCGCGTGCCCTCGACGTACAGGGGCATTGCTTCGCAGTGGTTGGTCTCGGACATGTAGCACTCTCTTCCATGAAGTTGTCGGCGCGGCTGCGGTCATCCTGGTCATTTCTGAGATGGACCGACTTGCATTTCACCTCTCAGCGAATATGATTGCAAATCATTCTTATTACCGATTGCAACAGAGGCTAGGCCTCGGCGCCGATCTCGTCCCCGCTTGGAGTGCTAAGACATTGAGTAAGAGCCGTTTTTTGGACGAACTGAAGGTGGATGAGCTGTCCTACGGAGCAGCCATGGCCCTCTGGAGTTTTCGCGTATCAGCTGTCGCTCATGCGCGTTGTACCTGCTTGGATCCGAGTTTCCAGGCGGCTTTCGCGGATGAGGGAGCGCGTGCGCGGGAGGACCTTCGAGTGTTGGTCGCCGGGTTGGTGCAGGAGGGTAAACGCCAGATCTGGATGGCGTTGCCGGCGAGCTTGGAAGTGACCTGCGATGAGCCTTGCGTACTGAATGCGATCACTGCTGCGCAGCATGACCAGCTCGACGGCCTTCGCGCCCACTTGCGCTGGTTGCTTGCACGCGATCTGGTGCCTGACTACCTGACCAACCGGTTCATTCAGGTTGGCGCCTTGCTGTACAGCCACGGCTACGAAGCGACACCGCCGCCGAGATCCTCAAGTCACCAAACGCCTGCATCGCTACCGACAGCTGCCGCGCATCGGCCGCACTCGGCGCCTGGGCAACGCGACCTCGAACTCAGCCGTGCGGAGTCCTGACACTGTGCCGGCGGAGCTGCCTAGAGAGGTCAGAGAAGCGGTCAAAAGCCGCTTCCAAGAGGAGCCCGGCGCGCTGCTGGAACGGGTGGCCGAGGAGTTTGGAGTCACGCCCTTGGAGGCAGCCCATCTCCTGCCAGCAGAGCACTGCACCTTGGTGGATGGCGCGATGCTACCCGACGTGCTGGAGGAGCTCAGCCGCTGGGGTGAGGTCATGTTTCTCGTGCACCTGCCTGCCTTCATCGTCGAGGTAAAGACCTCGATACCCGCGGTTACGGCGGGGCGAGGCTATCTCAATTTCCAGGGAGGAGCCCCACTGGGGGGGCACCTTCGCGAGGATGCTTGCGAGGCGATCGCCTTCCTTGATCGTCCCTTCATGGGGCGCCGCTCCTGCGCGGCTCTCTTCTTCGACGAGGCCGGTGACTGCATTTTCAAAGTGTTTGTAGGCCGAGAGGCGGACCGCTCCCTGAAGGCCGGTCAACTGGAGAACTTCGAACGCCTGCGTCGGCGTCTAGCCGCTTCCCCCTAATCGGCGGCGCGCGGTACTCCGCGTTTCGGTCAGGTATTGTTGTGGTGCTTACCTCGTAATATGATGCGAACCATTCGCATTCGCGTCTGCATTTGTACATGAGGTTGAGGCTATGAACTTCCCGACTACCGCGGGCTCGGCCCGTTTTGCCCGCCTTGAGTTCTGCGGTGCCCCACTAGCCCATTCGAGCGGCAGCGACGACGAGGTGGTGGGTGATCGCAACGCGAACGCAGCCCCCTGCGTCATGCCCTTGAGGACCATCACCAGCGTGAGCGCTGGCACGGTCCTAGGTGACGTCCCCGCCGCCACCTCTGTGATTAAGGCAGAGAAAGCGCAGCGACCGATCGCCCGCGCCGGAGCCACCGGTGGCGCGGACAATCCCTCGCGCTTTACCCAGCCTGGTATCGACTTCGGTGCCAACTTCCGGGTGCGCTACTGATGGTCGGCACGCGCCGAGCCGCGTCAGGACGATCGGTCGTCCTCGCCTGCGGTGCCTCGATAGCCTTCACGTGGGCTCTGGTGGCCCCGGCCCACGCCGCCGGCTGCGATGCACCTGCGCAAGACGCCTCTCGCATCGCCATCGCCGGCGGTTCCCTCACGGAAATCGTCTACGCCCTCGGTGAGGAAGATCGCATCGTAGGCGCAGACCGCACCTCGAACTACCCCTCGCAAGCCCTCGAGCTCCCGCAGATTGGCTACGTTCGTGCCCTCAGCGCGGAGGGCGTGCTGTCCCTTAAGCCAACGTTGGTGTTGGGTGAGCATGATATGGGACCGCCGGAGGTGATCGCCCAGCTGGAGCGAACGGGCGTGAGCATGGTGCGCGTGCCAGAAGTGCACACGCCGGCCGGCATCGTGGCGAAGGTGCGTTGTGTGGCCACCGTGTTGGGGGTGCCTGAGGCGGGCGATCGCTTGCTCTCCGAGCGCATCCAGCCCCTGATCAACGCGCTCGCTGATCTACCCGATCGCGATACGCCGCCAAAGGTGGCGGTCCTGTTGGGGCTGCGCGATGGCGCACCGCTGGGAGCGGGGGCTGAGACCTCCGGCGATGGTCTGCTGGCGATGGCCGGGGCAACCAACGCGCTCGCCGATATGCGAGGGTGGCGACCGGTCTCGATGGAGATGATGGTGTCTATCAACCCATCGATATTCGTCGTGCCCACGCGCGGGGTGAACGATGCCGGCGGCCTCGACGCACTGCTCGCCCATCCCGCCCTGCGACTCACCGACGCGGGACGCCACCGCCGGGTGATCGATATGGACGGTATGGCGATGCTCGGCTTCGGCCCACGCACGTTGGAGGCGGCACGCGAACTCGCGATCTCCCTCGATGCCGTGGCGAGTGCTGACGCCGCCCGCGCGCCCTGACGCCGCGCCATCGTGGTGAGTGCTACCGATGCCCTAGCGGGTGAGTCGACACCGACGCTCCCGATGGATGACGAGCGTCGCCGCCGCGGGCGCCAGCGTCGGGTGCTGGGCCTGCTGCTCACGGGACTCCTGATCGGCGTCGTCGTGGCGTTGAAAACCGGTGCCGTACCGATCACCTGGAGTGCCCTGCTTGGCGCCGAGGGCGATGCGAAGGCGTTGCTCGAGCGCACAGTGTTCATCGAGATTCGCAGCCCCCGCGTCTTGCTTGCCGCGTTCGTCGGTGCCGCCTTGGGGCTCGCTGGCGCCGTGCTTCAGGGGCTGTTCCGTAATCCCTTGGCGGACCCCCAACTGATCGGCGTGTCCAGCGGTGCCGCCCTCGGCGCGGTGGCGATGATCGTGCTCGGGGAGGCCATCGCCTGGCCGCTGTGGTTCGCCCACTACGCCGTTCCCGCCTCGGCGATCACCGGCGGCGTGCTGGTCACCGCCTTTCTCTACCTGTTCTCGCGCTATTTCGGCAACTTCAACACCGTCACCATGATCCTGGTGGGTATCGCTATCAACGCGCTGGCGGTGGTAGGCGTCGGTGCCTTCGAATACTTGAGCGATGACACCCAGCTGCGCACGCTCGTGTTCTGGATGATGGGGAGCTTCGGTCGGGCGACCTGGCCCACGATCATCCCGTCGCTCCTGGTGATCTCGCTGGGCGCGGCGGTACTGCTGCGCCTCGGTGATCGCTTCGATCTGCTGCAGCTCGGCGAGGAGGGTGCTCGTCATCTGGGCGTGGACACCCGGCACCTCACGCGCATCGCTATCCTCGCCAGCGCCGCTGTGGTCGGCGCCGGCGTTGCTGTCTCGGGAATCATCAGCTTTCTGGGGTTGGTCGTGCCGCACCTGGTGCGCTTGCTCGGCGGGCCCTCCCATCGGTACGTCCTGCCCGCGTCGGCGCTGCTAGGGGCGTTGATGATGGTGATGGCGGACCTCCTCGCGCGCACCCTCGTGGTGCCGGCGGAGCTTCCCGTGGGGTTGGTGACCAGTGCGATCGGCGGCCCGTTCTTTCTCTGGTTGATCGCCCGCGTGAGGATGCGATGAGCCTGCTCGAAGCCCAAGGCGTGAGCTACGCGGTTCGGGAGCGGGCATTGCTCTGCGACGTCTCCCTGGCCGTATCGCCGGGGGAGTTGGTGGCGCTTCTGGGGCCAAACGGGGCGGGCAAGTCCACCTTTCTGCGTCTGCTGGCGGGGGAGCTCACGCCCGGGACCGGCACGGTGTGTCTCGACGGCGAGACCCTCGCCGGCATGCCCCTCGACCGCCAGGCGAGCCGACGCGCGGTCATGACCCAGGCGTCGGGAATACTCTTCGACTTCACGGTGGAGGAGGTGCTGCGCATGGGGTGGGCACCGAATCGCTGGTTGGGCGATGAGGTGCAGGCAAAGGCCCAGGCGTGGGTGATCGAGCAGTGCGATCTGAGTGTCCTGCTGGGCCGCCTGTTCAACAGCCTGTCGGGCGGTGAGCAGCAACGTGTGCAGTTCGCCAGGGCGCTCATGCAGGTCTGGCCGAGTATCGGTGCTGGCGACGATGCCCGAGACGCGCGGTACCTGCTGTTGGATGAACCTACCGCCAGCTTGGATCTGGCTCACGAACTCCTGCTGATGAGCACCGTCGCTCGCCTCTGCCGGGAGCATCGTCTGGGCGTGGTCGCCGTGGTGCACGATTTGAATCTTGCGGCCCGCTTTGCGGATCGCATCGCGCTGTTGGCGGCGGGCCGCCTGCAGCGTGTGGGGACGCCGGCGCAGGTGCTGGAGCCTGCCCTGCTGAGCCGCGTCTACGAGGTGCCCGTTCATGTCACTCGTTTGGAGGCCGACGAACGCCTCCTGGTGACTACCTGATTTTTACTGCCATTGGGGGTTGAACAACGATGTTTATCGCGATGAACCGATTCAAGATCGCACCGGGCTTCGAGGAGGGCTTCGAACAGGTGTGGCGCGAGCGAGACTCTTACCTCTCCGAAGTGCCGGGATTCAAGGCCTTCTCCCTGCTCAAGGGGCCGCAGCACGAGGACCATGTGCTCTACGCCTCGCACTCCGTATGGGAATCGAAGGAAGCGTTCCTGGCCTGGACGGAGTCGGAGGCTTTCCGCAAGGCGCATGCTCAGCAGTCTGCGCCGAAAGGTACTTACCTCGCCCATCCTGATCTCGAGACCTTCGAAGCGGTGCTCTGAGGACGTGACGCCACCACGATGCTGCCGGGCGTTGACCTAGCAGTGCTGCCAGACCTGATGGCGGACGCCAACGGCGGTGCCCCCATAGACGTGGAAGGCCTTGCGTTAAGTGTCCTCGACTCCAGTCTCTTGCGGCACCAGCTCATCCGATGCTCGGCGGTGGTTACGGATGCGGCGGCGCCGGATCTGCTACGAGAGCGGATGCTGGCGGTGGCAAAGGCGCTGATGCCACAAGGTGCCACGCCCGCGCGACACAAGGTGCGCGAACGCCCTCTCTCTGTGCCCGACATGCCGAGCGGGTGCATGAGTACGTCAACGACGTCCGCGTCCTGCCGACCACCTGAGTGGCAGCGGCTCTGAGTCCCGACCCCCTTCGGGTGCGCGCGCGGTCCCTCGCAGGCCAGACGTCCAGCGTCTGTGTCGATGGAGCTCCAGCTTCACCAAACGGTCTCGGGGGGCGTTCAACTTCTGGGTTACAGCGCGAGTGGAGATTCTCCGTGAGACGCAACCCACGATCGTCCCTGACATTGGACGCGGGCCCCTCCGGATGTCGTTGCCATCATCGCACACCGGGTACCGAGCAGGGTGTGCTGGCAGGTGAGCAAGCGGGGCAACATGCACGTTGCAAACCTGAGCGGCCCGCAAGCGCGAGGCTTGCGAGCCGCTCAGGTAGCACAGCGATCAGCGCTGTGTCGAGTCGTCGTCGACCCTAGCTGCGCTGGCGGCGACCGGCGGGCACCATGATCCCCAGGGCGCATAGCATCAGCCACACCGCGGCCGGCACGGGCACGGCGCTCACGGTCAGGAAGGTGAAGCCCTCATCCGACAGGGTGTCCGAGTTGTTGCGGAAGCCGTGAAGGAAGTCGTTGCCGGACGTGTCGTTGGTCCCCGTGAGGGCGATGAACTGCAGTGCGTCGCCGGCATCGATCCACGAGGAGATCAGCGCGGTGACGTCGAAGGTGATGTCGCAGTCGATGCAATCCACCACGCTCAGGGCCGCCGCGTCGGCCGGCAGGATGTTGTCGTTGAAGAAGTCCAACCAGAAGATGTCCCCGCCCGGGTTGGTGTCGTCTTCGATCCGTGCGAAGGGATCGGCGTCGACCCCGTGGGCGGAGACCGTGAAGGGGTTGCCGGGCCCGGCGTTGGCGCCGAAGCCGCCATCCACGCTGCGTAGGGTCAGGGTGGCGCGCACCGCTGAGCTGTCGAAGGACGCGAGGTCCACGCTGCTGAAATCGAGGTAGATGGTCTCAGGTCCCGCGCCGAAGGCGTTGTCCGTGCCCACGCGGAAGGCGGGTCGCACGTCGCCGACGTAGCCGCGGACGTAGTTCGGTCCGAAGAAGAACGCTGAGGTCATGACGTCTTCGTCGGGCGCGAAGGTGGAGGTGGCGGCGTGAGCGCCGGTTCCCACCAGCGAGGACAGGCATACGGCGGCTAGTACGCCCATTCGTTCTCTATTGATTTGCATCCTGCAGTCCTTGTCGTTATCGCACGCCGCCGCCCCCGCAGGCGACCGCGCACAGGGTTCAGCACCGCCCTATTGGAAGTACTGAGTTATCGACAACCGCATCAGACGCCCGACATTGAAGTTGCCGAGCACCAGATCACGATCGTCGGTGATCCCCCCCACCACTAGAAATTCAGCGTTAGTGACGTTGTTGGCCGTGAAGCGAATATCCGTACGCTCGCGCGGACGCCAAGTGGCGTAGATGTCCAGCTCGCTCACGGACGGCTGTGTGGTGCGCACAGCCTGATCGTCCACCAGCTGCAGCGCCTCACGGCTGAACTGGAGGGTCGCGCGGAAGCCGAGTTCCCAGCGCAGCGACTTGCTGATCCAGCGCGCCGTGAGCGCGAGCTGATCAGCCGGCAGGTCGAGACGATCGTCGGTGATGAAGGCGTACTGCGTGTCGTTCAGCGCGTTGGTGCCCTCGGGATTGTTGACGATGCGGAAGCGCCGGGTCTCGCCTTCGCTGTGGTTGTAGGTCAGGTCGAAGCGGTAGCCACCGAAGACGTAGGTGCTCTCCACTTCGTAGCCCCAGGTGTCTTCCTCACCGGGTTGGCTGGTTGGGTCCAGGGGGTTGCTGTTCAGCGACTCCAGCACCTGGTCGACCTCCGTGCGGAAATAGGTGAACTTCAGGCGCAGGGTGTCGTCGGCGCGCAAGAGGCCGGATTTGTCGTAGGCGATGCCCCACTCGCGGTTCGTGGCGAGCTCCGGCTGGAATAGCTCCCCGCACACCTGGAGCGTTTGGAAGGGCTCGGGCAGGGTCGTGCGGGTGGGGATGTCGAGGGCGTCGAGGTCGACGTTCGGGTCCTCGAGGCCGACGTCGGCGAAGATCCCGGCCAGGCGCGCCTGGGAGGAAGCGATGTCGGTCTCCAGGCCGGCGTTGATCTGATCGGTGAAGAAGGTGATGTTCTGTTCCGCCGTGAGCGTAGCGGCGTTGATGAACGAGTCGGTCTGCCCCCGAGCCGTGGCGATATCCGCATCGCGCTGCGCCTCGGGGTAGCCGACGGGATCGGCTTCGTTCAGGGCATTGGCTTGTTCGATGAACAGCGCCAGCTGGGCTTCGGCCGCCTGGATGAGTGAATCGCGTTCGGCAATCTGCTCCGCGGCGAAGGACTCGACTTCCGCGAGGGAGAGGGCGGTGGCCGCGTCGATGGTTTCCTGGGTGGAGCGCTGGTCAGCCGCTAGGGAGGTGGCCAGGCGTTCGGCGTCGCTGGAGTCCCTCACGCACAGACTGAAGGTACCTTGTGTGAAGTACTCGTCGATCTTCGGGTAGCGAGCCGCTTCGACGTAGCTGTGAAACAGGCGTACGGGGACGCGATCGAAGGCGTACTCCAGGCGGTAGTTGAACAGGCCCGCGTCCTGATCGATCTTCGGCGCTGTGCCGCTCACGGCGAGCAGTTCGATCGCCTCTTGCTCGAGCACTTCCGTCGAGTTGTTGTCCCAGCGATGGCCGGCCGTCGCCGTAAAGCCGCCGTAGGTGAGTTCGCCCTGCAGGTAGGCGCCCCAGTTGAGGGTGCGACCTGAGGGTTGGCTCAACACCGAATCGGTGGGTTCGCCGTCGATGCCCGTGATGTCCGTGGTGCGCTCTTCCTGGATCGCCTGGATGCCCGTCTGCACGGTGAGGCCGGCCGTGCCGGGGAGGGCGAAGTCCGCCGTGTTGTGCAGGCGCGTGGACCAGATGTCGTACTCGTAGTCCCAGATGCGGTTGGTGAGACTGTCGCTCGCATCGATACCCTGTTCGTTCACCCGCGTGTCCGTGTAGGCCACGGAGATCGTCGTGTTGATCAGGGCGCTGGCCGGGTCGATGTCGATGTAGGTGGCGAGCGTGTCGTCCACGGTCTCGCGCAGCACCTGACCGTTCACGCCGTTGTTGAAGGCCGCCGTGTCGAAGAGCTCGCGCCCCTCGGTGGAGGTGCGCGTGTAGGAGAGGCCGACGGAGGCGATCTGGCCGGTCCACTCAGTCTTGGCGAGCAGCGCTTCCGGGCTCGAGGCCGAGAAGGGCAGGGTGTCGCCGGTCGAGAGTTCCAGGTCGCTAGCGTCGCGCCGGGTGTAGCTCAGCAGCAGATCGAGGCTGTCCGTGGGGCGGCCGTAGATGCTGCCGATCGTGAGCAGCTCATCGTTGTTGTCTGCGTAGCCGAGCTTAGCGAAGCCGCCGATGCGCTGACCGTCGTCGAGGAAGTCGCGCGCGTCCTTGGTTTCCATCTCGATGACACCCCCGATCGCGCCGCTGCCCTGGATGGCGCTGGCCGGGCCGCGGGAGACGGTGAGTTCGCGCAGCATCTCGGGTTCGAGGGAGACGGCGCCGAAGCGGTACTTCTCAAAGTTCTTGACGGCGCCGTCGACGATGGTGAGCACGTCTTCGTTGTCCGAGAAACCGCGGATGTTGACGGAGATGCCGTTGGCGCGTGGGCCGCCCGAGAGCTCGACGCCAGGCACCGTCTCGAGGATGTCGTAGATGGAGCCTGGTTGGAGGACGCGAATGGCCTCCAGATCGAAGGTGGTGGTGGTGCTCTTGAGGTCGACGCGGGGGCCCGCGAGTTGCTGGCCGGTGACCAGCACTTCCTCGACGACGCCGCCCTGGGCACCATCGCCGGAGGCTTGGGAAGCCTCAGCCGACGCCTGCGCCGATGCGGGAGCCACCCAGTTGGCACACACGAGCGCCAACAGGCCGAGCCCCAGGCGATACAGCCGATCGGTCACGCGCACGCCTCCTTCGCAAGGGCATTAAGCGGCGAGCGCGACGGACCGACGCCGCACGCCAGCGAGCGAGAGGAGCGCGGCACCGAACAGCCACACGGCGGCCGGCACGGGCACGGCGGCGGGGAAGTCACCCGGGTAGCGCTGGGAGCCGTCGAAGACGTCGCTGCCGGGCAGGCTCGGAAGAATCGGCAGGAACGGCAGGGCGAGCAGGCCGTCCAGTTCACCGGCGGCGAACATATCGAGCACGACCAGGTCGAGGGATGTGCTGGTCGAGGGCAGGTCCCAGTCGAACACGTACAGGCTGCTGGCCGAGGTGGTCCAGGTGTAGAGGTACTCGTACTGGGTGAAGGTGCCGAAGACTGGGTGCGTCTGCTGGCCCGCGGAGAGCTCGGTGATCATATCCGCACCACGGCCGTTCAAGGTGACGCTGTCGTGGTCGGCCTGGAAGCTCCAGGTACCGATCTGCAACTGAACCTGCAGGTCCTGGGCGATCGGCGAGGGGCCTTCGGACGTCGTCGTGACCGTCAGGGTGTAGGACTGAGGCGAGGAGAAGCTGTAGAGGTTGCCGCTCGAGGTCACGAAGGCCTGGCCTAGCTGTTCCGTTAGTGCCGCAGAATTGACGTTCGTAGCACCCTCGCTGGGCGTGGTGTTGAGCGAGCCGTCGAAGGCGTCCCACGACAAGTACGCGCTATTCTCCTGGCCGCGATCCCACGCGGTGGGGGCGACGCTCGCGCCGTGGGCGGTGGAGAGGGCGAGGGTGGTGAGCAGTGAGCCGATCAGCAGGTGGCGGTACGTCATGATCTCAGACTCCAGAAGCATGGGGTATCGGCAGGGGGTGGCGGCGACGCGTCGTGAGCGCGACACCTAGGGCGCTTGCCAAGAGAATCAGGGGTGAGGGAAGCGGTACGGCGGCGGGTTGCCAGCCGATGTCCGCGAGTCCCGCGTAGTCGAGGGTGGTCAGGAGCTGGCGCGTGCCGGCCGGTGTGCTCGGATCCATCAGGGTTTCCTGCGGCACGCCGCGCACATCGCTCATCACACCCTCAGCCCAATGCGCCTCGAACTGGTCGAGAGGCACCGGTGCGCCGAAGGCGTCGAGAGAGGCGAGGCCCACGAAGAATCCGTCCGCGTCCACGTTGTCGTTCCAGGTGGGCGCGGAGCCGAAGCCGAGGATGTGCGCGAGCTCGTGGATGGCCGTGGTCAGGAAGTCGTTCTGCCCTTCCTGCAGTCCCGCCTCATCCGCGCCGAAGTACCAGTTGGCGGAGGCGTTGAACCAGATCCGACCGCCCCAGGGCGCGAAGTCGACAACCGGGTCCTGGCCGCGATTCTCCACGCTCGAGACGAAGTCATCAGAGCCCGTCGCCATCAGGTTGAAGCCATTATCCGCAAAGCCCAGCACGCCTGGTGCGGACGGCGAGCCGCCCACGAAGACGCGGAGGGAATCCGCGGCGATGGTCTCATCGGTGATGGTGATGGAGCCGCCGTCGAGGCTGGGGTGACCGAAGGAGACGGACCAGCTGTCGCCGCTCTGGGGCGCGATGAGTGCGAGCTGATCCAGGAATCCGGCGTAGAAGCTGGCGGCCTGGTCGAGCACGGCACGGCGTTCTTCGATCGGCTCGCCGGACACCTCGTCGGTGAAGAAGCCGCGCGTATCGTAGGCGTAGTCGAAGACGATTGAGATCGCGTCGGCGCGCTGCACGCTCACCGCGCTCGCGCAGGCGAACGAGATGGCTAGGTAGCGAAGGAGCGGATGTCGTCGATTGGCCACAGCAAACATTCACTCGGTGGGAGCGGGCGATAGGCAGAGCGGAACGGCGGACGCGCCCGTTGCGGACGCGCCCGTCGAGGGGTGGCTTAGGCGGCTGCGCGGCGGCGACGGCGAACTGCGCCGAGGCCAAGCAAGCCGGAGCCGAGGAGCCAGGCGGCCGCCGGCACAGGCACCACGGCGGGGGAGCCAGGACCGATGTCGATGGCGACCTGCGTTAGGGACAGGCTGCTGCCGATAGCGGTGAAGTCGAAGACGATGTCGCTCAGCGAATCGAAGGTCCAGGTGAACAGCAGATGCTCCAGCAACACTATGCCGAAGGGGCTGTCGTACGCGGGATCCTGGTAGGTCACGGCGCTCAGCTCAGGGGCTATCCCGTTCAGCACCACGCTGTTGGGGTCGAGCTGGACGCCCCAGGTCTCGATCTGCAGGGCCACGCTGACGGGATCGGTGAGGGCCATGTCCGGCGTCAGGGTGAGGTCGAAATCCGGTGCGACACTGAATGAGTACAGGTTCTGGGAACCGGTCACGAAGGTGTTCTGGTTCCAGGAGATGGATGCATCTGCGCCGGACTCCGCCACGTCGGGGTTGGATGTGCGGCTGCCGAATTCGGTTTCCGCGAAGCTGTCGAACTCCACGTGGATCGTGCCGGCATCGCCGCGGCTCCAGCCGCCCCAGGTAGCAGCGCCCGCCTCATCAGGCTCGTCGAACCCGAAGCCGTCTTCGTAGGGGTTGGGGCCGTTGCGGAAGTCCGCGAGTGCGGGCACGGAGACCACCAGCAGGGTGGCGGCAATAGCGGCGGATAGATTCTTCATGATCTCTGAACTCCCTTATGTAGTTCCCAGCAGCCCACGCGGGGCTTTCCAATAGCTGACGGGCGCTCCCGTAAAGCGGCAGCGAGCGCGGTCTCGGCGTTGTGTGCGGACCGTCACACAACGCCGCCGGTGTGCGGCTGATTAAGAAAAGCCGCCCCGGATGCGAGTAGTAGACAGTAAGCGTGTCAGAAACACAAATCTAAATGCGACGCGATCGCATGTAGAGACAGATTCGTGTACCTGCCGACCTACCAGACCGGGCTCTGTCAGCCGCCGTCGAAGTTCAGCCCGCCGAGGGCGATGGTGCGATCGTAGGCCTCAGCGAAGGTGGACAAATCACCACGCTCCAGCGTGTTCAGGCGGGGGTAGCTGCTGAACTCCACCGGTCCCTCGCCATCGAAGTCGGTCACCGCGTACTCGATCACCGTGGCCACATCGTTTTGCGCGTCGTAGCGCACCAGTTCCCAGGCGTTCTCTCGAATGCTGAACGCGGTGGTATCGACGAAAGCCAGGCGGCCCTCCGCCACGCCGTAAAGCCAGCCGTCGTCGAGGGTGAAGCAGGGGAAGGCGAACTCGAAGCACTCGGGGACAGCACTGGCGACGAGGCCAAAGCGACCGGCGGCAGCCGAGCCAAGCAGGAACCCGTCCACCTGATCGGCCAAAAGCAGGCCGTCCAGACCGTACTGGTCGGCGTTCAGCAGCTGCAGGCCGTCCTGCCAATAGGCTGGCTGGGTCGCCACCAGCTCTTCCGGTGGCCATGTGCGGATCGACTCGGCACGGGCTGCCCTGACCACCACGCGACGGCTGAGCTCGGCGCCGTCGAAGATGCTCAGCACCACGAGGTCGAAGTAGCGGCCGCGCTTCACCAAGCGGTATTGATAGGTACGTTCGTCCAGGCTCAGCTCCAGGGCGCCCGCCGCGTTCACCTGCCAACTATGGCTAGGGGCGCCGTACAGCCCCACGGCGGTAGTGCCATCCTCTTCCAGGGCGATCAGATCCACCGCCAGGGCCGGGTCGGCCTGATTGAGCCTGGGCACGACTGGGGTATAGATCAGCGGCAGCACCCAGCTCTCGCCAGCAAGGGCGGGAAAGGGTTCGATGGTCGCAGCGCCTGGCAGCAGCACTTGGAGCGTTTCGACCACCGTGATGGGCGCGCGGGGTAAGGGGCCCGGGAAGCCGATCTCCGTGAGGAACTCATCGATCTCGTAGCTGAACTCCTGCGTACGCCTCACCGCGAGGCGATTGCCCGTGCGCGACACGACCTCCACGGTCTCAGCGTTGATACGCGCGAAGAAGGTGATGCGTGTCGGCAGCGGCGGGTCGAAGTCGCCGGAGAGGAACTCGACGACGTCTTGCGGGAAGCCGAATTCGGCGACGTTGCCGATGTCCTCGGAGAACGCTACTTCGAGATCCGCGTCCGGATACTCGGTGCGCAGCGACCCATTTGCTTCAACACGCCAGGTCAGTCGGCGTTGGCGCAAGGGCGCGAGATCACCTTCGGGAAGCACGGCGAACAGGGAGTCCAGGTCCTCGTGCCAGCGGCCCGTGCCGTCCTGCGCCAGCTCGTAGTGCTCGCCGCGAGCGCCGACGCTGCTCACGCGCGTCGCGTTCACCCAGAGGCTCTCGCCCACCCACTCATCTGCCGCGACGGAGATCGCGAGGAGCGGGTCGGCAAGCGTACTGGTGATCGCCGCGTCCACTCGGGTGCGCAGGTCGTCGATCAACTCACCGTCGGCATCCGCGAGGGCATTCTCCTGCAGGAGACGATACAGGCGGGCCCCGTTGCGCTCCGTGGCGACGTCGGTCGATCGCAGGAGCGAGAGGGACGTTTGGTCTCCTGCGATGGGTAGGAGGCCTTCGTCGTTGATGAGTTGAATGAGTCCGGCCACCTCGAGCAATCGTTGGGTGGGGATGCTCTGCTCGGCCGCTTCGATGTTGTCAAAGTCGCTCGCATCGCCATCCGCCAGGGCGTCCTCGGCGAGCAGGAAGCGCGCGGTGCTCAGGTGAGACACGGCCAACCGAGGCGCTTGGGAGAGCGTGACCGAGCCTTCACTCGCGTCGGCGAGCAGCTTCAGCTGCGCCACGCTGGCGAGCTGCGCGATGAGTTCCACCTGAGACTGCGCCCCGGCCCCGCGCGCCGTCAGGGTGATGGGGATCAGGGCGGTGGGCCCTTCAGCCGGCGCACGAATGGGGAGTGAGTAGGCGCCACTGGCGTCGCTGGTGGCGGTGAACGTCGCGTTGCCGACCGTGGCGGTGACGGTGGCGCCCGCGAGGGGATCATCGGTGGCCACGCCCGCGAGCGTGACGACCAGCGTATCGATCACCTGCACCGTGAAGGCGGGCAGGGTGGCGTCGTCTTCGCCGTCGCTCACGCTGATCGTGATCGAGGCGTAGGTGCCCTGATCGTCGAGCGATGGGGCGCCCGAAAGCGTGCCGTCGCTGGTGTCGAACTGGGCCCAAGGCGGCGCGTTCTCGACGGTAAACGTCAGCGCATCACCGTCGGCATCGGTGGCGGTGGGGGTAAAGCTGAAGAACACGGCCTCCTCGGTCTGGGTCGGCGGTTGGCCGGCGATGGTGGGGCCCGTGTTGCCTGCCGGTGGCGCGGGCGGTGCGCCTGCACCGCCTCCGCCGCCTCCACATGCGGTCATCGTGAGGTCGACGAACGCCGCGAGCAGGGGAGTTGCCGTGGACAAACGGGGGGTCGCCATGGGTAGCATCACTCCTTGATGGACAGGGTCTTCGAGTCACCGCGGCGGACGCCATGGCGCGAGGGACGGACGTGCAGATTCGCCCCGCTTTACCGTTGGCAGGAGGCGCGCTTGCGGCGATTCCTTGGAATCCCTACAGTATAAATCGGAATTATTCGCATTCGCCAGTTGAGCTCCCTTCACCTGGCGTTGACCCAACCCGCTAACGCCCGAGGAGACTTCCGTGCGTTCGTCGAGATTTCGTAGTGGCCATTCCCTACTCGCACTCCTCGCTGTCTTCGCACTCACCGCCGGCGGTTGTTCGCAACCGGCGGTCTCTCCGGCCTCGGCACCGACCGGTGACGTCGAGGGGGAGGCGGACACGCTGAACGCGGCTGGGGGAGACGCGGACGCGGAAGCGTCGAGCGACGCCGCGGCACCCGCACCGAAGGAGGAGCAGGAGGCTCCGCTCCAGGTCGCCGAGGCCCCTGAGCCAGCCGCGCAAGCGCCGGCAGCGAGCGATGCGAGCGGCGGCGGTACGGTGCACACGGTGATGGCTCAGGGCGTCAAGTTCGAGCCGATGTTCGTGTACATCGAACCGGGCGACACGGTGCAGTGGACCAACATGGCCGCGCACAACATCGAGACCCTCGATGCGATGGTGCCGGAGGGCCAGGAGAAGGTGCTCAGCGATATGGGCAGCGAGGTGGCGGTGACTTTCGACAAGGAGGGCGTGGTCGTCTACAAGTGCACGCCCCACTGGAGCACCCGGATGGGCGGCATGGTGGTGGTCGGCAAGCCCGACGACCCGGCGGCCATCGTTGAGAAGTACCTGGCGGCGATCGCATCAGATCCATCGGCGCTGCCAGCGAAGGGGTTGCTCAAGAAGCTGATGCGCGACATGGAGGCGCGGAACCTGCTGTAGGGGAAGACCGCCGCTGACCCGAGAGATGACGGGACACGGTCTTGCGTGGAGGCTGGTTGCGGCGCTCATCGCACTCGCGCTGATTCTCTCGTCGCTGGTGTCGTTGACCCAGGGGAGGGCCGGCCTGTCGATCACCCGAATGACCGTCGGCGACACGCCCGCGCGGGTGTTCCGAGAGGACCCTCTGGCGAGCGCCGAGTCTACGCCACCCCGGGTGCTGATCGCTCACGGGTTCGCCGGTTCACAGCAGCTCATGGAGCCCTTCGCCCTTAGCCTCGCGCGCCAAGGCTATCTGGCCGTGACCTTCGACTTCCTCGGTCACGGGCAGCACCCGAGGCCCCTCGGCGGCGATGTGACCAAGGTCGAGGGCTCCACCCAACAGCTGCTGTCGCAAATGGCCACGCTCGCGGCATTCGCGCGAACGTTGCCGCCCGACGCCGACGGGCTCGATGACGCCGACGTTCGCCTTGGCCTGCTCGGTCACTCCATGGCCAGTGACGTAGTAGTGCGCTACGCGCAGCAAGATTCCGCCGTCGATGCTACCGTGGCCGTCTCCATGTTCTCACCCGCTGTGACGGCGGCATCGCCCGGCAATCTGCTCATCATCGACGGCGAGTGGGAGTCCTTTCTGGTGCAGGAGGGCGAACGGGTGCTCGGCTTGATGAGCGATCCGCAGGCGCCCGAGGCGGGCGTGACCTACGGCAGCCTGCGCGCGGGCGACGCGCGACGACTCGAGGTGGCGCCCGGGGTGGAGCACATCAGCGTCCTCTACAGCGCGTACGCCCACCGGGCCGCGGTCGACTGGTTCCGCGAGCGTTGGGCGGGAGCCCCGGCGTCCGCGGGTGATGTTGGTAAGACGGTTGCCCCGCGGGGCGGCGCCATCGGGCGCTTGTTCTTAGGCATGATCTTGCTCACCTGGCCCCTCGCGGCGTGCCTGCCGCGCGTGGTAGGCCCCGACCCTGCGGGTCCACGGCCACGAGGGCGGTGGCGGGCTGTCGCCCCCAGCGTGTGGATCCCCGCCATCGCTACACCGCTGCTGCTGTTCTGGGTGCCAGCAAATTTCTTAGGCGTGCTGGTGGGCGGCTATCTCGTGTTGCATTTCGCGGTGTACGGGCTGATCACCTGGGCGTGCATGCACCGTTGGCCACCGGCGCCGAAGCGGGCGCTCGGTAAACTCTTGCCGGGCCGCACGGTGGTCGCCGTTGGGGCCACCATTCTCTGGACCACCGGTGCCTTCGCCTGGGCGCTCGATAGCTGGTTTACGGCGTTCATACCCACCGCGCCCCGCATGGCGCTATTGGCGGCCATGGTGATCGCGACGGCCAGCTACTTCTTCGCAGACGAGTGGCTATGCGGACACTACGCTGTGCCCAAGGGGATGCGCCTGGTGACTCGATTGAGCTTCCTCCTGTCGCTCGCCATCGCCGTCGCACTCTCCCTGAACGAGCTGTTCTTTCTTATCATCATCGCCGTGCTGGTCGCCTTCTACTTCCTGGTCCACGGCTTGATGAACGCGTGGATCAATCGTGCGACCGGACACCCCCTGGTGGCGGCGATGTCGAGCGCGATGGCGTTCGCCTGGGCTCTGGCGGTGGTGTTTCCGATGATGACGGGGCAGTAGCTCCTCGGAGCAGCCGGTCGGGAGTTGTCGCCACCTACTGCCCTGATTGGCAATGCTGGCGCAGTTTTGGGGGGAGGATACTCATCAAACTCGCCCCCGGGCCGCTTGATCATCCAAAGAATGCAAATGAGGACGTCCCGCGCGCTTCGCGCCCGTCGCGTGCGTACGCCCCGGGGCAGCAGCTACTGGCCCTACAGCTTTGGAAACAGACGTCCCGTGCGCGCACAGTACGCCTCGTAGGCGGAGCCGAAACGCTCTCGCATCATCGCCTCTTCATAGGGCACGCGCACGAAGTAAAGGAGTCCGAAGGCCGCGAGGCCACTGAAGCCGGCGACCCAGTTGTGCACGAACAGCGGCTGCGCCGCGCAGAGGATCCAGATGGCCGTGTACATGGGATGGCGTACGCGCTCGTACACGCCCTGGCTCGTGAGGCTGTGGTCTTCTCGGATCTGCGTGGTGACGCTCCAATTGCGTCCGAGATCATCATGGCTGCGCCAGAACAGCCACAGCCCTGGCACCAGCGCTGCAACACCGATGAGCGGCGCCCAAGCGGGTAGCGTGTAGTTGGCACCGCTGAGCACGCCGGTGGCGAGGTGGAGGAGGGGCAGGAACGTGCCTCCGATCATGACCAGGCCCAGCAACACCTTCTCGGTGGAGGCGGCGCGCGTCTCGGTGATCGTGTTGTCCGCGGTGCGCTTGGCGTAGGGCTGTCGAACGACGGTGACTAGCACCGCGCAGAGTAGCCAGACGAGAGACCCCCAGCCGTTGACTTGCCAACGCAAGAGCACCGCACCGATAGCGGCGCACGCGACGATACCGCCGAGCAGTTTCAGGACGAGTGGCATGGAGTTCCTCCGAACGATCGAGTGGTCTGGGCAAGAGGTCCCTGTTGCGGATCTGTAGGGCGAGGCGAAGGCCGGCGCGAAGTGTGCTCCGCGCCGGCATCCTATCGGCTACTTCGAGAAGGCGGCTGCTTCTTCGGAACCGCTGGTGGCGTTGCCCTGGCTGTAGGAGTGCGCCCCCGTGCCCGCGAGCTGCCCACCCTGCACGATGAGGTAGTCATCGCGGATCGGCTTGCCGTCGAAGAAGCATTCGAGGATCTCACGGGTGCCGGCAGCGTAGCGCGCCTGGGCGGAAAGCGTCGTGCCCGAGGTGTGCGGGGTCATGGCGTGGTGGTCCACGGCGCGCCACGGATGATCCTTCGGCGGCGGCTGCGGGAACCACACATCACCCGCGTAACCGGCGAGCTTGCCGGTGTCGATGGCGCGCTTGACGGCGTCGCGATCGCAGATCTTTCCGCGGGCGGTGTTCACGAGGTAAGCCCCAGGCTTCATGATCGAGAACATCTCGTCGTCGAACAGGTGCTCCGTCTCCGGGTGGAGCGGGCAGTTGATGCTCACGACGTCGCAGGCCTTGACCATCTCCTTCACGCTTTCGTGATAAGTCGCACCGAGGGCGGCTTCCTTCTCCGGAGCCATGCGGTGACGATCCTGGTAGTGGAGGTGCACACCGAAGGGTTTCATTCGCTCCAGCACCGCACGGCCGATGCGACCACTGCCGCCGATCGACCCCACGTGCATGCCTTCCACGTCGTAGGCGCGGGACACGCAGTCCGCGATGTTCCAGCCCCCGTCGACCACCCACTGGTAGGACGGGACGAAGTTCCTCACGAGGGCGAGGATCTGCATCACTACGTGTTCGGCCACGCTGATGCTGTTGCAGTAGGTGACCTCGGCCACGGTGATGTTGCGCTTGGCAGCGGCCTGCAGATCCACGTGGTCCGAGCCGATGCCGGCGGTGACCGCCATCTTGAGGCGCTTGGCCTTCTCGATGCGCTCGGCGGTGAGGTAGGCAGGCCAGAAGGGCTGGGAGATGACGATGTCCGCGTCGACCAGCTCGCGTTCAAACGCGGAGTCTGGACCGTCCTTGTCCGAGGTCACCACCAGGGTGTGACCGTGGCGCTCGAGGAAGGGGCGCAGGCCGAGCTCGCCGGAGACACTGCCGAGCAGTTCACCGGGCGTGAAGTCGATGCCCTGAGGCGTGGGAAGGGTGGTGCCGTCTGGGTAGGCCCCGAGCTTGGGAACGTCCGGTCGGCTGTAGGTCTTGGGGAACCCGCTGACCGGGTCGTCGTAGAGAACGCATAGGATTTTCATCGGTTCTGCTGCCATCGGTGTGACTCCTTCAAGTTGTTGACCCCTTGGGCGGACGTACTATAACGTAATGCGAACGATTCGTGTTTCGATTCACTATAGCCCAGCTTGCCAGCAAATCGAGGTAGTCCGCTATGTCCCTCCTGACCCCACGTTCCCTTCCGCTCGCCGCCCTCGCGCTGGCGGCTGCGGCATCGCCTGCGCTTGCGGAGAATCCAGCTTGCGCGGTGGAGGCCTACGAGTTCGCCTGGCGCGGCCAGATCGCCGGTTTCACGGTGACCGGACGCTTCAGCTACGACGCGTCGACGACGCCCGCCAACGGCATCGTCCGCGAACAGGACCTGATTGCGCTGGATGTGTCGTTCTACGATCCCCAGGGCGTCTTGTTACGCACCTACGAGGACAATCAGGATCCGGTGCTATATCCCACCGTGAACTTCGCCTTCGATACCCTGACCAAGCAACTGCTGCAGGACGGGACATGGGACGTGGACGACAATGGCCGCCGCGCGTTCAACGGGTTCATGATGGGGGTCGGCAATCCGGATCTTCGCAGCGAACCCGGCAGCCAGATCGGGTTGGCTTTCTGGTCCCGGCCCAAGGACGATTCCACCCCTCACATCCACGTCGACGACTGGGATTTGTCCGCCGACGTGCCGGGCGCCGGCGAGTTTGGCTTCCCGCTGGGCTTCAGCAGCCATGAAGACGTGGCGTTCCCGTTCCGCACCACGCAGAACCGCGTAGATGACGGCCGCGTTGGCGAGGCGTACTTCGACGCGGAGGCGGGCGTGAACAATCTCGCCACCGACCTCGATGACAGCGGCAGCCGCGTGCGTGTCCGCCCTGCCGAACGTAGCGCCCTCGACTTGCGGGACCGCTTGCGCTGTCGCTTCGGTGACTGACCCGCGCCTGCGAGGCATCGGTCGCGCAGGTGCCTTGATGAGCCACGTGCTCATCGTCATCATCAGCGCCATCACTCACCCGTTGGAGACGTCCGCATGCCGCAGATCACGCTGGCCTTTTCCGTTGCCCTCGTCGTTCTTGGCGTGGGCGCCTGGTTCGCTGCAGGTCAGAGCAGTATCACGGCGATGATCCCGGCGTTCTTCGGCCTGCCGCTCGGCGTGGCCGGCATGTTGGCGTTGCGCGAAGGCTGGCGTAAGCACGCCATGCACTCGGCGGCGGCCATCGCGCTGCTCGGTGCGTTCGGGTCGCTGGGACGCGCCCTCCCAGGGCTGGACCTGAGTGACCCGCTGCGCTTGGCGACCGTCGTGCAGTTGGTCATGGGCGTGAGCCTGATCGTGTTCCTCGTGCTGTGCGTGTGCTCCTTCATCGAGGCACGCAAGCTGCAGCGCGCGGCCGCGTAGTGGGCGCCTCGCCGCTCGATGCCTTGGGGGGCGTCGAGGGCGCATCCTCGGACGTGGCGAGGATGCGAAGCCAGCGCCAGCGTGGGTAGCTCGCCGAGTTCGGCACCGGTGCAGATCAGTGCGCCGCTCGCGGGGGAGTGGCACGTGTTGCGACCGCCGGGCCACCATCCGTTCGCCATGGACTTCGTGCGCACGGATCACCGGGGCCGAATGCACGATCCCGTGCGTGGGGTGCCAGGGCTTCGCTCGATAGATGCCGCGCGCTACCACTGCTGGGACCAGCCCGTGTTCGCGCCGTTCGCCGGCGAAGTGCTGCACAGTGCAGGCGACTGGCCAGATCACGCTGGGACGAGCGCTTGGGCCACTGTCCAGCGTTGGTACGAGGCGACCTTTCGCTTCAAGCCCGTGCGGACCGAGGGCTTCATCGATATCCGGCCGAATGCGGGCAACTACGTGATGATTCGGGGCCACGATGGCGTGATCGCCTTCCTCGCCCACTTGCGCGAGGGAAGCCCGTGTGTCGTGCCCGGGGATCGGGTGGCGCTCGGCGCACCGGTTGGTCGTGTCGGCTTGTCTGGCAACACCACGGCCCCTCACCTGCACTTCAACCTCTTTGATCAGATGGACGACCCCTTCGAGGCGGCCGTGCTACCTTTCGTAATTGATAGCTTCGCGCAGCGCTCGCGACAGGGGGCGTGGGAGCGAAAGATCGCTGCGACACCAGATGTTGGCGCCTGGGTGGCGTTCGACGTGTCTCTTCCTGACAGTTCGGAGCAGGGTCGGCTTTCGAGCGAGCCCGGCTAGTACATGTTCTTTTTGTAGTCAGACGCCAGGCCGTGTCGCATGAGCCCTGGCACGCCCACCATCGCGCGGCCCAGGCTGGCGCTTAGGCCACGCTCCCGGCTGCGCCTGACGTGATCTCTGAAGATCTCAGCGGCATCGAGCTCCGGCGGGGCTTCTCGTGTCACCCACGGCCGCGCCCGCGCCAGCGCAGGGCTCTCCCGGTGCTCCATCTTCGTCACCCGCACCCTGGTGATGAGCTTGGGTACCTTGCCCTGCACGGCGAAGGCCCTCTGCAGAGCCTCGTGGTGGGTGATGCGAGCCTGACCAATGACGCCTATTAGGGAAGTGGTGCCGGGTGCCAAGGCGAGCAGCGCCACTTCGGGTTGCTCGAGGATGTTGCGAAGACTATCGATGCGGCGATTGCCCGGTCGGTCCGGGTAGGACAGATCCCCCTCACCATCGAAGGTCAGTAAGGCGCCGGCTGGATCGCCCTTCGGGCTGATGTCCATCTGTCCGTCGGCGCTGCTCGTGGCCAGGGCGAGTAGTCGACACCGATCGACGGCCAAGGGGGCGGGCTTGGCGAGCGGCGGGGTCTCCTCGCTGTGAAACTGCCAGTACTCGGCGCGCAGCAGTGCCTTCGCGCAATGCAGGAAGCACTCGTCTACCTGGAGGAGGAGGCGATTGTTCTCGATTGCGTGGATGCGACCGTTTACGCGCAGGGTCTCGCCCATGCCAGGGACGAGGCAAAGTGCACCGAAGGGACTGCCGACCTGAGCAAATTGCCGATAGTCGAGCATATCCAAGGGGACGCTCAGCGCCTGATCTCCCTCGTCGGCGAGAAAACCGGGCGCGCCGCCGGCGGCGGTGATCGCTGGCCTGCCATGGTGGCTGAAGGCCATGAACGCCACTGTGGAGAACCCCAGCCAGCGGCGGGCGTGCGAGTCGAGGTGGTCCAGCACCTTCAGGTCACGTGCGCCGGCCGGGCTGCCGATGAGTCGCTGGACGGCTTCGAGTTCGGTCAGTTGTGATTCGCTCATCCGCGGGCTCCGTCAGCGGAGGCTCCCATGGCGATGTCGCAAATGAGAACCACAGGCGATTCAGCCTTACTCGGTCTGCTGCTGGTTCGCCTCCTGGAGGATAAACAGGCCCGTCTCGATGTCACTCACGACGATACGCCCGCTCGGGAAGAACGGATAAACGCCCCATGCGCCGCTGAAGGTGGCGCTGTCGCTGTCCGGATAGGTATCGAAGAAGCCGATCTGCGTGGGCTCGGTAGGCTTGCTGATGTCGAGGATCGTCAGGCCCCGGCGGTAGTTGGACATGTAGTAGCGATCGCCCTTGACGAAGCCGTTGTGGTCGATCGCGGGCGTGGGCCCCACCCACTCGGCGGCGAGCGTCGGCGCGAAGGGATCGGTGATGTCCAACACGCGCACCGTGGTGTTGATGCCCGAGACCAATTCGTCGATCTCATCCTGGATGAATACGTAGTTGCCATCTTCGGACCACCACCCGGAGTGCGTGTAGGCACTGAGTTCGTAGGGCGTCTCGCTCATCAACACCGGGTTGTCCTTATCGGTGGTGTCCCACAGGTCGACGGTGGTTTCGTTGTAGTCGATGAACACCTCACAGAGCGTACGCTTCTCGCCGCAGCGCTCCGCCTCGGCACCCTCGAGGGTAATGCTCGACGCGTCATGCACATACTGCGCGTCCGTCGGCGGTGCCGTGACTTCTACCGGGTTCAGGGGGTCGCTCAAGTCGAGGATGCGAAATGCGCCGCCCTCGCGATTGGAGCCGAGAATGTAGGCGTAGGGCGTACGGCCCGGGATCGCGCGACCGGTCGCGTAGTCCACGTTGCTGATGTAGATGTTGTGGGCGCTTGCGAACTCCGTGTAGGTGTTCGCTAGGGAGACGCTAAAGGGCAGGTTAGTCAGATCGATGATTTGCAGGCCGTCGTTGGTCGAATCGGAGACCACGTAGGCGTAGCCCTTCCAGCGGCCTTCGTCCCGGTCGAAGAACTGTAGCACCTTGATGTCGCGCCAGACCGTGCTCTCTCCAGGGATGCTGCCGACTTCGCGCGACCGGCGGGGGCGGGCGAGGTCGACGACGGCGGTGGCGTTGTTGAGTCCGAGTAGCGCGTACTCGCGACCGTTGTTCAAATCAACGAAGCCCCAGATATCATTGGCGGCGCTCGGCAAGGTGCTGAAGGTAGCGAGGGGGCGGAGGCCGAGCAGATTGACGTTCTCGCAGGGGTAGGGTCCCACCAGGCCGCCCACACAGAAGATGGTCGCCGGCGCCGTGGCGACCGCGTTGATCTGCGCCGCATAGCGGTCATGGCCGATCGCTAAGCCCTTGCGATCCTGAATGAGCGTCAGTCCGCGCTTGGCCAAGCGTTCGCGATACTGGGCGGGCAAGCCGATCACGAAGGTCTGGGAGTCGCTTGCGTCGCGGTTGAGATACCCGTCCAGCGTGCTGTAGCCGCCGGTCACGGGGATCACATCGCTCACCAGCAGCACGGCCTCCTTGGGGTCGAAGGCGTAGCTACCCTTGGCCAGCAGCACGTTGTCGCCTTTCTGTGCATGCTCGATCGCGTACATGATCGAGCGACACGGGGCGGCAGCGTCTGCGCAATCACCTGCGTCGAGGCCTTGCGGGGCGACGAAGCGTGGCACTGAATCGCCGTGGCCGAAGGCGCTCGGGGTGACCATCGTGCAAAGGGCGAGCGAGAGCAATGCGGCGCCTAGCCGCTGGTGGGCGGACAGCAGGTGGGCAGATCCCTGTGACATCAGGCGTTACCTCGATCTGGTGAGCTGCTGAGGACGACGGGGGCACGCGCCCCTCGCCTCGGCGAAATGAGAACCATTCGCAAATATAGTCGTGGGGTAGCGCCTATGCAAGCCTCGCGGACCTGGGCGTCGGCGCCCCTCTACGCTCACGGGCCGCTGCGGGAAGCCCGATTGATGAGCAGCACCGGCACGATACCGATGAGGACGATGCACAGCGCTGCGGTTGACGCCTCGGCGAGACGCTCGTCACTGGCGAGCCGGTAGACGCGGGTGGCCAGGGTCTCGAAGTTGAAGGGGCGCAGCAGGAGCGTGGCCGGGAGTTCGCGCATCACGTCGACGAACACCAGCAGGACGCCCGCGGCGAGCGGGCGGGCGAGCAGCGGCAGGTGGACCCGCCTGAGTACGCCGCCGGGGCTCGCGCCCAGGGTGCGGGCGGCGGCGTCGAGTTCCGAGGACACAGCCGCTAAACCGGCATCCACCGATTGATAGGCGACCGTGAGAAAGCGGCAAACGTACGCGTAGAGGAGCACCACGACGCTGCCACTCAGGACGGTGCCGCTACCGCCCCACGGCCACCAGCTGATCAGCCAGCGATCGACGGTGCTCACGGGGCCCAGTAGGGCGACGGCGAGCAGCACGCCAGGGAGCGCGTAGCCAAGCGTCGAGATGCGAATCAGGACGCGGTTGGTGCGATGGCCCTCGAGGCGCATCGTATAGGCGAGGAGTAAGGCGAGGGCGGTGGCCAGCACGGCGCCGCCGCCCGCCATCGAGACGCTGTTCCACAGGTAGCGGGTGAAGCCGCGGCCCAGGATGGCATCGCCCGTGCCGCTCGCGTAGACCGCGAGCAGCGCCACCGGCACCGCGAAGCCGAGCACCACGGGCACCGCGCACCAGGTGAACGCGACCCACCGCTGCCAGCCGTGTAATTCCAGAGGTGCCGCTCGGGAGTGGTCGCTGCGGTCTGCGCGCCCGCGTCGTCCAGCCGCTTCCAAACCCACCAGTACCAGCACGAACAGCAGCATGAGCGCGGCGAGCTTGAGCGCCGCGGTCTTCTCGCCGAGACCGATCCAGGTGCGGTAGATGCCCGTGCTCAGCGTGGGCACCGAGAAGTACTCGACGACGCCAAAGTCCGCCAGGGTTTCCATGAGCACAAGGGCCAGGCCCCCCGCAATGGCCGGGCGTGCCGCGGGCAGGGCCACGCGCCAAAATGCCTGCACCGTTCCCACGCCGAGTACGCGGGCCGCCTCGAAGTGCAGCCCCGAGCGGGCCGCGAAGCTGTTGCGTGCCAAGACGTAGATGTATGGATAGAGCACGAGCGCGAGCAGCAGCGCGGCCCCCGGCAGGCTGCGCACGGGCGGTAGCACGAAGGCTTGGGGCGACAGCTGCAGCGCTTGGCGCAGGGCCGTTTGTATCGGCCCGGAAACGTCCAGCAAGTCCGTGTACGCGTAGGCCACCACGTAGGCGGGCGCGGCGAGCGGTAACACGAGCAACCATCCCAGGGTGCTGCTGCCCGGGAAGCGGCACGCGCCTGTGAACCAGGCGCAGGGCACGGCGAAGGCGAGAGCGAACGATCCGGTTAGTAGCATGAGCTGCAGCGAGCGTCCCAGATACTCGAGGAGCAGAGTCTCGCGCAGGTGTCGCCAGGCCTCGCCCGCGGGCACCGCGAGCACGCTGAGCACGATCAGCAGCGGCACGGCAATCGCCAGGGCGGCGAACAGCGGCGGTATGCTCCAGAGAGCGCTGGATCCGCGCTTGGGGCTGCGTGTAGGCTGGATCGTCATTCGTTCCCTCGAGGTTCCCTAGTGTCCTGTCACGTTAGTTCGTTGAACAACACGCGGTGGCTTTTTGCCCCTGAGCACGTTGCTCCTCCTCCCGTGGGTGCTGCCACGCCCGTCCTCGCGCCGCACTCGCGACACAACAGCCTCGTGCGTATTCTTCAACGAACTAACCTGACAGGACGCTAGCGGCGGCTGTGCTCACCTTCGATCAAGTCTCTCATCACTTCGATGACGTCGCGGCCCTGAGCGACGTCAGCTTCAGCGCCGCGGCGGGTGAAGTCACGTGCCTGGTCGGGACGTCCGGGTGCGGTAAGACTACCCTGCTGCGGATCACGGCGGGCCTGCTGCGCCTACAGGCGGGCTCGATCGCCTTGGACGGGCAAGCGCTGCCGGCCGAACTGCCGCCGGAGCGACGGCCGATCGGCCTGGTGTTCCAGGAGGGCGCGCTGTTTCCCCATCTGAACGTGGCCCAAAACGTTGGCTTCGGGCTCCCTCGAGCGGATCGGGGCGAGGCAGTGTCCGCGCTGCTCGCTCAGGTTCACCTCGACGACCTCGGGGATCGCCTGCCCCACGCCCTGTCGGGCGGGCAGCGCCAGCGGGTGGGGCTGGCACGTGCCCTCGCCCGCACGCCGCGGGCACTCCTGTTCGATGAGCCTTACGCCAACCTGGATGTCGCCCTTCGCCGCCGCCTGCGCGACGATGCGCGGCGTGCGATACGCGAGCGCGACACCGTCGGCCTGTTCGTCACCCACGACCCGGAGGAGGTGATGGCGATAGCGGACAAGGTGGTGGTGCTCGAGGGTGGGCGCGTCAGTCAGCAGGGCGCGCCGGGGGAACTCTACGACCGTCCGGCGACGCTGCAGGTGGCCGCCATGTTCGGTAGGGCTCAGCGCCTGCGAGGCACGATGCAGGACGATGCGCTAAGCACGCCGTTCGGTCGCTGGCCACGCGAGTGCCTGGTCGACGAGGGGCTCCAGGAGGGGCCGATGGACGTCGTCGTGCGCGCACAGGATTTGCGCCTGTCCGCTGCGCAGACCGGACCGGTGGTGGTGGAGATTCGGCGCTCCGACGACGCCCTGGTCGTGCACTTGGAAGCGCCTAACGCCGCGGACCGCATCGAAGTGTTACGGATGCGCGATGCGCGGCCGCTGGCGCCGGGGGATTGCGTGTCCGTCACCCCCATCGACCGCTGCGTGTTCGCCGCCCCCAAGCCCCTGTCCACCCCTGCCCCGACGAATTGAACTGACGTGTCCAGGGCTCTACCATCAGCGCCCGTCATGCTCTCGCGAGGCTCGTCCCCGAATGCGCGTCCTTTCCGTCGGTCTTCTGCTCTGCGCCCTTTCATCTCTTCTCGGCTGTGCCGACTCAGGCGCGCCCGACGCCACCGCGGCGCGTTCAGCTCCGGCGACGCAGGGTGAGGTCAATCTCTACTCTTCGCGCCATTACGACACGGACTTGGCGCTCTACGACGGGTTCACTGCAAAGACCGGCATTCGCGTCAACCTGATCGAGGCGGACGCGGACCAGCTGATCGAACGGATTCGGGCGGAGGGGGAGTTCACCCGCGCCGATCTGCTGGTCACTGTGGATGCGGGGCGTCTGTGGCGGGCCGAGCAGGCGGGCATCCTGCAGCCGGTGGAGTCAGCCGTGCTGAACGAGCGCCTGCCGAGCAACCTGCGCCATCCTGACGGCCTGTGGTTCGGCCTCTCTAAGCGCGCACGGGTCATCATTTACCGCCGCGAAGGCGGTAAGCCCGAGCCGCTGGCCACCTACGCGGACCTCGCCGACCCCGCCCATCGCGGGAAGGTGTGCATACGTTCCTCGTCCAGTATCTACAACGTCTCGCTGATGGCGAGCATCGTCGCTCGCCAGGGCGTCGACGGCGCCGAGGCCTGGGGGCGCGGCGTCGTGGCCAATTTCGCGCGACCGCCCCAGAGCAACGACACCGGTCAGATCCGCGCGGTGGCAACAGGCGAGTGTGCCATCGCTGTGGTCAACACCTACTACCTCGCGCGCCTGGCCGCCTCCGACGATCCCGCCGATCGCGCGATCGCCGACTCCGTTGCCGTGGTGTTCCCCGAGCAAGCGGGTCATGGCGCGCACATCAACATCAGCGGCGCGGGTGTCGTGAAGGGCGCCCCGAACCGCGACCACGCCATTCAATTTCTGGAATACCTGACATCGCCCGAGGCGCAGCAGTACTTCGCCAACGGCAACAACGAGTATCCAGCCGTGGCCGGGCTGGATGCGTCCTCCACCGTGGAGTCTCTGGGGACCTTTAAAGAGGATGAACTCAATGCTGCATTACTCGGAGAGCATCAAGCGCAAGCCATCATGGCCTTCGATCGCGCCGGCTGGAAATAGCCCCGTGCGCACCTTAAGCCTCGCGGCCGCCACGGCCGTGCTCCTCGCCGGTTGCGCCGGGGAGGATGCGTCGGCGCCGCCGGCGCCAACCCCAGCACCCGAAGTGCTCAGCCTGAGTGCGGAGCGCGCCGCCCCCGTCGTGAACACCTACGCTGACCTTGCCCACGCTACCTACGAAGACAGTTTGCTCACGGCGCAGGCGCTCAACAAGGCGATCGAGGCGCTGATCGCGGCGCCGACGCAGGCCAGCCTCGACGCCGCGCGCGCCGCCTGGCTAGCCGCCCGCGTGCCTTACCAACAAACGGAGACCTTCCGCTTCGGCAACCCCCTGGTGGACGACTGGGAGGGTCGGGTCAACGCCTGGCCCCTCGACGAAGGGCTCATCGACTACGTCGACGCGAGCTACGGTCAGCAGTCCGATGCGAATCCCGCCTACGCGGTAAACGTCATCGCCAACGCCCAACCCTCAGTGAACGGCCAGCCGGTGGATGCGAGCGCCATCACCGGCGAACTGTTGCGCGACGTACTTCACGAGGCGGGTGCCGTGGAAGCTAATGTGGCCACTGGGTACCACGCGATCGAGTTTCTGCTCTGGGGACAGGACCTGAATGGCACGGGCCCGGGCGCCGGCCAACGTCCTGCGAGCGATTTCGCTCAGGCAGAGGGCGACTGCACGGGCGGCCACTGCGACCGCCGCGTCGCCTACCTGCGCACGGCGGCGCAGCTGCTCATCGACGATTTGGAGACCATGGTGGCCCTGTGGGAGGACGGCGGCGCCGCCCGCAGCAACCTCACCGACGACCCCGTGACGGGCGTTAACGCGATGATCAGCGGCATGGGCTCGCTGTCCTACGGCGAGTTAGCCGGCGAGCGCATGCGCCTGGGTCTGGTGCTGCACGACCCGGAAGAGGAGCACGACTGCTTCTCGGACAACACCCACAACTCGCACTACTACAACCAGATCGGCATCGAGAACGTTTATCGGGGCCGCTACGAGCGGGTCGACGGCAGCGTGGTGAGCGGGCCGTCGATGGCTGACTTGGCGAGGGAGACGGACCCGGCCCTGGCATCGCGGTTGGAGAGCGCGGTGCTTGCCGCCACCCAGGCGCTCAGCGCCTTGAAGGCACGGGGCGATGAGATCGAAGCCTTCGATCAGATGATCGCCGAAGGGAACGCAGCGGGGCAGCAAGCGATAGAGCAGGGCGTCGACGCCCTGATCGCCCAGACCCGTCCCCACGAGCAGCTGGTCACGGCGCTCGGCCTCGGCAGCGTGTACATCGAAGGCTCCGCTGCCCTGGACGACCCCGCCGCCGTCTTCCAGTGAGCGTGAACGGCCGCTTCCTGATCGCCGGTGCGATCGGCGTCGCGGCCGCGCTGGCGTTGGTCGCCCTGCGACCTGGATCCGCACCCGCACCGGAGACGGCGGCAGCGGGTCCGCTCCCGTGGCGGTTGGATCTGACGCCGCAAGAGCGTGAGCGCGTGCACTCGCTCACGGTCTTGCCCGACGTGCCCGCCAGCGCACAAGCCTTCGAGGTCAACAGCGCCGGGGCGGCCACCTTCACGGGCAGCGTGTCGCGCAACGCCTTCTCCAACCCCTCGAGCAACCTGTCACTCGAGGGCCTGCAGCAGTTCGCGCTGGGCAACGCGATCTTCCGCAAGCTCTGGGTGTCCTCACCGTCCTCGACCCAGGCCTCCGACGGCCTCGGGCCGATCTACAACGCGCGCTCCTGCCAGCGCTGCCATCTGAAGGATGGCCGGGGACATCCGCCGGTGGACGATCAGGACGATCGCACCTCGCTCCTGTTGCGCGTGGCGCTCACCGAAGAGACCGCCGAGGACGTGCGCGCGCGCCAGGACGGCGAGCGGCTGAGCATGCCCGATCCTGCGTACGGCGGCCAGATCCAAGACGTGGCCGTGGCCGGGGTGCGCGCAGAGGGCAGAGTTGGGCTTACCTACGACGAACACGAGGTGGTGCTGAACGGCGGGGAGCGCGTGCGCCTGCGCAAGCCGCGCTTCACCCTGGCCAACCCCGCCTACGGACCTCTGCATCCGAGCGCCGTGCTCTCCGCGCGGGTGGCGCAGCCGATGATCGGCCTGGGCTTGTTGGAGGCGATCCACGAAGGCGATTTGCTCGCCCAGGAGGATCCGGACGATGCCGATGGCGACGGCGTCTCCGGTCGCGCCCAGCGGGTGCGCGATCCCGAGAGCGGCGAATGGCGCGTAGGCCGCTTTGGATGGAAGGCCGCTGCGCCTTCGCTGCGGGCCCAAACCGGCGGTGCCTTCTTGAACGACATGGGCATCTCCTCCGCCGTGCAGCCGCGCGCGGCCGGCGAGTGCACCGCGCAGCAGGCGGCTTGCCTCGCTGCGCCGACGGGCGTACAGGAAGCGCAGGGGCCCTTCGAGGCCACCGACGAGATGCTCGATCTCGTGGTGTTCTACTCCGCCAATCTCGCGGTGCCGGCCCGGCGCGACGTGGACGATTCACAGGTGCTGGCCGGCAAGGGCCTGTTTCACGAGGTCGGCTGCGCAGGCTGCCATCGGCCTAACTACGTCACTCGGCGCGATGCCGCGCAGCCCGCGCACCAGTTCCAGATGATCTGGCCCTACACCGACCTCTTGCTTCACGACCTGGGCGAAGGGCTCAGCAGCGTCACTCCGGTGGGTCAGGCCTCGGGTCAAGAGTGGCGGACGCCGCCCCTGTGGGGTATCGGCCTGACCGAAGCGGTCAGCGGCCACACGCAACTCCTCCACGACGGACGCGCCCGCGGGCTGCTCGAGGCCATCCTCTGGCACGGCGGTGAGGCGCGCGCGGCGCGCGATAAAGTGATTGCCATGACACCGGATCAGCGCGGCGCGCTGCTCACCTTCTTGAGATCCCTATGATCGGTAGACCCTTCGACGCCGGCTGCGTAAGGCGCATGGCCTGCCTCGTAGTGCTCGCGCTGCTGGCGGCCTGCGGCGCTGAACGACGGCATGAGGAGACCCCATACGCCGCGTTTCTCGGCCAGGCTTTCGAACATGTCGCAGCCGACTACGAGGCCTTGGCCGAGCGCGCTCGAGGACAACGAGATGCCGTTGACCAGCTATGCCAACCCGGCGCTGATCAGGCCAGCGCGCTGGATGAGGCGCACGTGGCCTTCGAAGCGCTGGTGGCGGCCTGGTCCCGGGTGGAATGGCTGCGTCTCGGCCCGGTCGCCACCGAGCATCGCTACGAACGGCTGTTCTACTGGCCCGATCGCGGCCTTCGCGGCCGACGGCAGCTAGCGGCGTTCATCGCCGAACTCGCGCCGGGCGATCTCGACCGTGAGAGCCTGGCGGAAAAGAGCGTCGCGCTGCAGGGCTTGCCTGCGCTCGAGTACGTGCTCTACACGGAGCCGTCGGGGATCCATGCGCAGAGCGCCCAGTGCGTGGCGGCCCGCCCGATCGCCGAGCTCATGAGCGAGGTGACGGCCTCGCTGGCGGAGGAATGGCGTTCTAAGGGGGCGCTCACCAACGCCTTGACCCGCACCGGGGAACCGCTGAGCGAAGATCGCGCCTTGGCGAAGACCATGCAGGAGGCCGCCAGCGCGCTCACCCTCGCCGCCGACGGCAAGATCGGCCAAGCCATGGGGACGCAGGCGGCGGCGGCACGTCCCGCCCTCGCACCGTTCTCGCGCTCGAGCCTCACGGCGCCGTCGATCGACGCCATGGTTGGTGGCCTGCGCCAGTTGTTCGACGGGGAATTCCAACGGCTACTGCCCGAGGACAGCCGCTACGCGGGCGCGGGATTGCTGCGCGAGCTGGAGGACATCCAATTCCACCTGGGCGTGCTGGCCGAGGCGGGCAGCTGGGAGACCGTGGTGCGCGATGAGCAGCATCGCAAGCGCTTGCAGTACCTGCGCCAGCCCCTGCTGAGTGCACACAACGGGCTCAGCACGGGCCTCACCGGCGCCCTCGGCCTCAGCGCGGGCTTCAATTCCACCGATGGCGATTAATAGGCAGCGGCGCCAGTCGCTGATGGGACTGGGAGCACTCCTCTCGCTCAGCGCCGTCCCGAGCGCGTGCCGTCGCGCTGGGCCAGACCGCTCCCCGAGCCTGATCGGCTGCTGCGCGCTGCGTGCGGGCGGCTTCGCCGCGGTGGTGCTCGATGGGACGTGGCAACCGATAGCGACGATTCCCTTGCCCGCGCGGGGGCACGGTATCGCGGTGGCACCGCACGGGCAGCTGGCGGTGGTGTTGGGTCGGCGCCCGAGCCGGACGGCGACGGTGATCGATCTGCAGCGCCTGCAACCGCTGCTGAGCGTTGAGACCCCAGCTCAGCGGCACCTCTTCGGACACGGATTTTTCAGTCCTGACGGCGAGCTGTTCTACGCCACGGAGAACGACTTCGAGGGGCCTGACAGCGTGCTCGGCGTCTACGATGTCAGCGCTGGGTTTCGGCGCCTCGGCGAGATGAGCACCGCCGGCATCGGCGCCCACGAGGCCGTTCTCCTCGCCGACGGTGCCACGATCGCCGTCGCCAACGGCGGTATCGAGACCCACCCCGACTATCCGCGGCACAAGCTGAACTTGGCCGAGATGCGTCCCTCCCTGGCGTACCTCCGTGCGGCTGACGGCGCGCTACTCGAGCAGGTGTCGCTGCCTGCGCGATGGCACCAGGTGTCGCTTCGGCACTTGGCCCAAGCGAGTGACGGGAGCCTATGGATCGGGGGACAGGACGAAGGCGCCGGCGTCGATGCGCCATTGGTGCTCCGGCACGTGCGGGAAGATACAGGGCTCCAGGTGATCGGCAACTCGGAGCAGACCCGCGCACTCGCGGGCTACGTGGGGTCCGTCGCCGCGCACCGCGGACGCCCAATCGTGACGGTGACCAGCCCCCGCGGGAACCACGCGCACACCTACGACGCCGCGACCGGGCGCCTGCTCGATGCCACTGCGCTGACGGACGTATGCGGCGTCGCCGCCAGCCACGATCGCATGATCGTGAGCACCGGGGAGGGCGAGGTGCGGCCTGTGCAGGCGCGTCGTGCCGGCGCAGCCCATCGGGCACTGCGGTGGGATAACCACCTAAGCGCCGTCGTCGGCGCTGGTGGTACCGTCTAGTCGAAGCGGTCCCCGCTGCCTAGAAAAGGCCGCCCTTGGTGAGCGCTACAGGGTCAAGAAGCTTGGTCAGTTCCTCGCGCGAGAGATCGGTCTTCTCCACGGCCACCTCCAGCACCGGACGACCTTCACGATAGGCGGTCTTGGCGATCTCTGCGGCGGCCGCGTAACCGATCACCGGATTGAGCGACGTCACGAGGATCGGGTTTCGGTGCAGCGGGCCGGCGATCTTCTCTTCATTGACCTCGAAGCTGGCGATCGCCTTATCCGCCAACAGCCGCGTTGTCGTGCTCAGGATACCGACGCTCGAGAGCAGGTTGTTCGCGATCATCGGCAGCATCACGTTGAGTTCGAAGTTCCCGGATTGGCCGCCGACGGTGATAGCCGCATCGTTACCGATGACCTGGGCAGCCACCATGGCGGCGGCCTCGGGGATGACCGGGTTGACCTTGCCCGGCATGATGGAGGAGCCCGGTTGCAGGGCCTGGAGGCTGATCTCGCCGAGACCGGCCAGGGGGCCCGAGTTCATCCAACGCAGATCGTTGGCGACCTTCATCACCGAGACGGCGATTGCCTTGAGCTGGCCGGACAGGGCAACGGCGGCATCCTGAGAGCCGATCAGCGCGAAGAAACTGTCCGCACGGCGAAAGGGGATCCCCGTTTGTTCCGCCAGGCCATGGGCAAACGCTGCGGAGAAGTCGGGGTGCGTGTTGATGCCCGTGCCCACCGCGGTACCGCCGAGGGCGAGCCTGTGGATGCCGGGCAGTACGCCATCGAGCAAGGCCATGCCGTTGCGCAGCTGAGCGGCCCAGCTCGAGAGACTCTGCCCCAGGCTCACCGGCATCGCATCCATCAGGTGCGTGCGGCCGGTTTTGTAGTGGTGCTGTACGTGGGCAGCTTTGGTCTCGATCGCGGCGATCAGATGTGTGACGGCCGGGCGCAAATCCCTCTCCACCGCGAGTGCCGCGCTGACGTGGATGGAGGTCGGCACCACATCATTGCTGCTTTGGCCGAAGTTAACATGGTCGTTCGCATCAACCGGTCGGCCAAGGGCTTGGGTGGCGAGGGTGGCGAGCACCTCGTTGGCGTTCATGTTCGAACTCGTGCCCGACCCCGTCTGGAACACATCGACGGGGAAGTGGGTCATGAGGTCCTCGCGGGTGCGTGAGGAGGCGCTCACCTCAGCGATCGTCTGCGCCATGTCAGCATCGATACAGCCGAGCGAGCCGTTGGTCTTTGCGGCGACCTCGTTGACCAGCAGCAGGGCCTCGATGAAGCCTCGCGGCATGCGCTGCCGGCTGATGGGGAAGTTATCGATGGCGCGCTGGGTTTGGGCGCCGTAGAGCGCCTCGGCATCGATTTGCAGTTCGCCCATGCTATCGCTGACGGTACGGGTGGTGCGGGTCATGGTTGGTTCCTCGAGTGTGCGGGATCCGCGGCCAGACCGAGGTGGCTGGACAGGCTGAGTTCGTGATTGCACTGACGCAGGGTTTCGCGTTCTTCTTCGCTGCGGGCCAGGCGGTACAGGCCGGAGAGGGGGCGGTAGGCGTGGTCAAGGCAGAGCCAGCGCCAGTGTCGAGGCACCTTGGGATCCACGATGATGGCGAGCATGATCCGGTGGGCGCGCAGGTACACCTGCCACGCGCCAATTTCGTCGCACAGGCTCAAATAGGCGTACAACAGCTGCGGATCGTCCGGATGCGAGCCGAAGCGAACGGCGGCTTCGAGGGAAAATGGCGCTGGCGGTGAGGCTCTCATGGTGTTGTGTCGCGTTTCCTTAGCGTCGGTTGCGTGATCGTCCAGATGCAGCCGCCACGCCAACCGTCTAGAACGACGAACGAAGGGTCAGTACCGCCGTGCGCGGCGGGCCGAGTACCGAGCCCGCCGTCAGGTTCTGGGCGAAGCTCGCGGTGTTCTCAAGGTAGCGTTCGTCGGTCACGTTGAGCACATCGAAGGCGAGGATGAGGTTCTCACCTATCGCATAGGAGAGGTTCACGTCCGTCACCGTGTAACTCTCGAAGTCGACCACCGGGCCCTCACGCTCCCCGACGTAGCGAAGGCCGCCGCCGAATGCCAGGCCTGCCAGGGCGCCCGTTGGCACCTCGTAGCGCAGATAGGCGCTCCCGGTCACTTCGGGGAACACGGCCGCCTGCACCTCATCGGCGCCCGGCTCGGTGATGTCGATGTCCGTGTAGCCGAAGTTGAGATTCAGACTCAAGCCCCGGGCGAGGCTCACGTTGCCCGTGAATTCCATCCCTTGTACCCGCAGCTCGCCCACGGTGACGACGAAGAACTCACCCACATCGTTGTTCGGGTCGGTGACCGCTACGTCTTCGCGCAGCGTGTAGAACAGCCCCGCGTCAAAGGTGAAGCGCCGGTCGAAGAGCGCGCCCTTCGCGCCCACCTCGAAACCGTTCGAGAGTTCGGGGCCAACGGTGCCCGAGTCGCGCCGCACGCCGAACTGCGGCTCGAAGGCTTGGGCGAAGCTCGCGTAGAGGTTGAGGTTGTCGGTGACGCCCGCGGTGGCGCCCAGGCGCGCTGTGATCTCGCTGTCATCGAAGGGCGATTCGATGGCTGCGCCGCGGCGGAAGTTCACGGTCATCTGGTCCAGGTCGTCGTAGCGCACACCGCCGATGAACGTCAGGTAGCCGTTGGGCCGGATGGCCGCCTCGGCAAATACCGAGTGCAGCTCCTGATCGAAGAGTGTGAAGGGCGAGAGGGGCCCGATGTCGTCAGGGCCGAAGCGAGGGACGTCCAGTTCGTCCAGGCGGAAGGGCCCGACGCCGGGGAAGCCGCTGAAGAAGCGCTGGAAGGAGCGCTCGTCGTAGGCAAAGCCGATGACGAAGTCTTGGCTCTGGCCCCAGAGCTGCGCGCGGTACGCGAGCTGGGCGTCGGCGAAGGTGGCATCGGAATCGGTGATGCCGCCGCCGGTGTAGGAGTAGACGTAAGGATCGTCGAGGCCGATGCCGGGCCCGCCGTCGGCGTAGTTGTAGTTGTACAGGCCGAGCGTGTTGCTGTAGTCGAAGTCCGTCTCCTGGCGCGAGCCGCGCAGCGTGAGCTTCACGCGGTCGAGAAACGCGTGGGTAAATTCGGCGTCGTAGTAGACATCGCGCGCCACGCCTTCGCCGTTGGCAAAGCTGGTGAAGGTGTCCGTGTCGATCTGCGCTGGGATCTCGCCAGTGGAGAGCAGGGGGAAGCCGAAGTTCGGGTTCACCGTGCTCTCGGTGTAGGACACACTCGCTTTGGCGGAGGTGGCCTCTCCCAGGTTCACGATGACCACCGGGCGTATCGCGAGGGTCTCACGCTCGGTCTCGTTGGCGTCGAACTCGAAGTCACGGTAGGCGCCGCTCACACGCACCATGAGGCTCTCGCTGAAGGTCTGGCCGAAGTTCGCATCGAACTCGACACCGACGCTGCCGAAGTGATCGGCGCGCAGCTCCATGTCGTAGAAGCGCTCCTGCTCCGGCGATTTGGTGACCGTGTTGATCACGCCGCCCGCGCCGATCGGCCCGAAGGAGATAGACGCAGGGCCCTTCAGCACTTCGTAGCGCTCGACGAAGGCGTCGTCGCGAGCGCCGGAGCCGCGGAAGTTATTCTGTACCCGGTTATCCACCAGGATAGGTGCCTCGAAGCCGCGGGAGAGGAAGTTGGCGGTGCCTGTGCCGAGGCGATCCTCCGTGCGCGTGATGTTGGGCAGGGTGGTGAGCGCTTCGATGGGGCGGGTCAAGTTGCGCGCATCGAGGAATTCGCGATCGACGATGTTCAAGGTGAAGGGAAGCTCGCTCGGCGCGATCGGAATGCGGTTGACCAGCGACTGCTGGAACTCACCAACGACGACTACCTCCTCCAGTTCAGCGTCTTCCGTAGCGGATGCTGGCGCTGGCGCCGCAGCGCCCTCTTGGGCGTTTGCCTGCAGGGCAGCGGAAACGGCCAGGGCAAGGGTGGTTTTGCGCCAGAGGGGGTCGAATTCTTTCATAGGTCAGAGGCACCGCTAGGGTTCAGGGGATCGAAGAACGCGCCGCCACTCGGGTAATCGCGTTCGCAGTAGGTCGCGACGGTAATGTAAATGCGACGCATTATCAATGGTGCTGGCCGCGGGTGCCGAGCGACCGACTGCGGTCAGCGGGAATGGGTTTGGGCGGTTCGGTGATGGCACGCGCGATAGGGACATGGGCTTAGCGGCCGCGGCCTGGGCATCCACTCCGAGGTAAGCGCGTGCCGCTAAGCCACTGAGATATCTCGGAAGGCGCTTTGGCCATATTCAACAGAAGTTTTGCGAATGCACATCATTCGCATTCGTAATCGCACTGAGAGTGACCTTGATGGACCTGACGACCTCCGCGCGCCCCTCCGAATCCGCTGCCACGACCAGACGCCGCCCGCAAGCGCGCTACTCCCTCGGCCGATGCACGGCCCTTGCGATTGCCGCGTACGCCAGTTCCACCCTGATGGTGGTCGCTCAGGAAAGCGAGGACGGCTCGGTCGATGAGGAGATCATCGTCACCGGGCGCTTCCAGAACTCCCTGGTCAACCGCTTGCCGATCACCATCGAGGAGCTGCCGTATTCGCTGGACGTGATCGATCGCAGCTTCCTCGACGAGCGAGGCTTCGTGCGTCCTCTGGAGGCCCTGCAGACGATCCCCAACGTGGTGATCAGCGGCGACCAGTTCAGCTCGGGTGGCCTGAACTTCCTGGTCCGCGGCTTCGATGCCTCGATCCTCGTGAACAACCGTCCTGAGACGAGCAGCCGTGGCTTCGGTCGCCGCGACAACGCCTTCGTCGAGCGCTACGAAGTGTTGAAGGGGCCCGCGTCGATCAGCCTCGGACCGGTGCTGCCCGGCGGCATCATCAACACGGTGACCAAGCTGCCCGAACTCGATCCTTTCGTCGACGTCGAGCTGCGCGGCGGCAGCTTCGGCACGATCCGCGGGATGATCGATGCGAACGGGGGCGCGCTGTTCGGCTCGGACGCCGTGCGTGGGCGCCTCACCATGGCCTACGAAGATGCGCAGTTCGCCGCCGACAACGCCGCCCGTGAGACCTTCGCCGTGCGCCCGGTGGTGGAGATCGACTTCTCGCCGCGCACGCGCTCCAACTTCAGCGTGGCCTACCGCGATCTGGACACGGTGCCGGATCTGGACTTCCCCATCTTCCAGGACGGCTCGATACCCGAGGCCTTCGAGAACGACGTGTTCTTCGGTCCGCCGGACAACGTGGGCGGGCAGGGCGAAGACATCCTGGTCGACGGTGAGGTGCAGCACGAGTTCCTGGACAACTTGAAGCTCACCGTGCGCGGTAGTTACCAGGACACGAATCCCGATTATCAGAACTCCCAGGGCCTCTACAACTACAACTTCGACGAAGGGCTGCCCGGCATAGCCCCGAGCAACCCGGTTGGCAACTTCTACTCCTCGACCGGCTCCTTCGATGAGGAAGTCACCTACTTCGATGCACAGCTCGCCTGGTCCACATCGATCGGCAGCGCCGAGATCGACTTCGTGTTCGGCGGCACGCTGCAGGAGACCAACGGACTCTCCACCTTCGGCTTTGACGGCTTCAACGCCGTCGTCGACATCACCGACCCCGACTTCGACACCGTGCCCGTGCCGGTGAACACGGTAGAGCCGACGCCGTTCTTCGACTTCACCACGGAGCTGGCGTCCTTGTACGCGGAAGTGATCTTCCGTCCCACGCCACGCCTGACGATCCCTGTAGGCGTGCGCTTCGACGACCTCGAGAACACCCTGCGCGACCCGACGTCCGGCGGCGACGATCTGGCTGAGGACGACTTCGTCCAAGAGACGGTCGAGGAAGACGACGACGTCTCGTTCCGCATCGGCGCCACCTACTCGGTGACGGAGAACGCCAACGTCTACGCGAGCTTCGCCCAGTCCTTCATCCCCCAGAGCGGGGTCTTGCGCTCGGGTAACCCGGTAGGGCCGGAGACGGCCGTCAGCTACGAGGTCGGCACCAAGACGAGCTTCCTGAACGGGCGTCTGCGCCTGCGCGCCGCCGCCTTCAACACCGTGCGCCAGGACGTCGCCAACAGCGATCCGAACAACGGCGTCGGCGATTTCTTCGTGGTGGCCGTGGGCGAGCAGCGTCATCGGGGCTTCGAACTCGCGCTGAATGGCCAGATCGCGCCCGGCTGGGACATCGATCTGAGCTACGGCTACCTGGATGCGGAGTTCACCGAGAATCTCGACGGGCTGGAGGGCCTTCGCCCCAGCGTGGCGCCGGACAACACCTTCAGCGCGTATACGTCGTACCGGTTCCAGCAGCCGAACCTCAGCGGACTGCAGATCGGCGGCGGCGTGCGCTTCCTGGATGATCGCCCGGGCTCCACCGGCAGCGGCCTGACCTACGACGGCTACACCTTGGTCGACTTCTTCGCCTCCTATCGCTTCAACGAGCGTTACCGGCTGCAGGTGAACGTGAACAACCTGCTGGACGAGTCGTACCTCGAGTCCGTGGGCAACAGCGGCCGGCCCAACGGCGGCTTCAACTTCGGCGAGCCGCTGGTGGTGCTCGGTACCCTCAACATGACCTTCGGCGGGCGCTAGGCAAGGTCGCAGGTCACGGGTGCGGTGCGGTGCTCCTGTGCCCAGGGTGCGATGTTGTGTAACCGAGCGAAAATGATCGTCACGGCGATCACGGGGATCGCTCTGCACGGATTGGCGGCGGCAGCCGAGCGTGCCTACGATCTCGTCGACGTGCGTGAGCAAATCGAGGCCCTCCACGAGGGCCTCGCCGTCCCCGCGCCAGGCTGGGGATTCAGTGCAGACGGCACCCGCGTGTGCGTCGGGTTCCGTGTCTTTCGCAGTGAGGACGGCGCGCCATCGACGCACGCAGATCCGCAAGCCCTCGTGGCGGGGGATCGTCCCTGCGAGTTCTACGGCGCGAAGCCCGGTGGGCGTCAGTGGCGAGTGCGCGACGGCACCCTCGTCGAGCTGGCGTCGACGCGGCCTGCGTCGCCCAGGACGGTGCGCAAGATGTTCCCCATGTGGGGGTGGGATCGTCGAGAGCGACTGGCGCCGAACGGTCGCTACTTCGCCTCGCTGCTCGGCCCGGACCTCGCCCTGCGCAAGGTGGGGGACGCCAACGCTACCGCTATCACCGACGACGGCACTTCGCCTGCCCCTTATTTCTTGGGCAGCGACATCTGGGAGGCTTCCGCGAGCATCTTCTCGCCTACGGGCCGTTACTTCGTCGGCCGTCGCCACGACAGCACCGGGATAGTCCCGATGCGCGCGCTGGATCCCTTCGCGCACGAGCTCACCGAGTTCCGCTACTGGGGGCGCGTCGATCAACCCCTGCCACGCACCACGCTCGTGGTGGTGGACGCCGACAAGGCCGATGTAGCGCTCACGGTGCCGCCACCGCCAGGCGATCGCTACCGCTTTTTTATCGAGTGGGCCGCCGACGGCGAGCGCTTCCTCGTCGTCGATGTGGCACGCGATCTGCGCGAGTACGTGCTCAGTGAGATCACGGTGGCCGACGGCGGCGTGTCCATCCTGCACATACAGCGCAGCGCGCGCGCCGTGAAGTGGCCCGGTGGCCCGCGAACGACGCGCTACCTCAACGGCGGCGATGAGGTGCTTTGGCGCTCTGATCACACGGGTTACTTCCACTACTACCTGATCGACCGCGAGGGTGGAGCGCCCACACGGCTGACGACGGGAGCGTTCGACGTGGGTGATTTCATCGCCCACGATGAAGCGACGGATCGCTTCTACTTCACCGCCGGCACGGCGGCACGGCCCCTCGATCGACAGCTGCTGCGAGTGACGCAGCGAGCCGAGGGGGCGCATGAGCAACGCTTCCTCACGAGCCGACATGGCGTGCATTCCATCAAAGTGGAGATCGACCAGGATCGCTTCCTCGATCTGCATTCTGCCTTCGACGAACCGCCCACCCTGCGCCTACGACGCTTGCGGGACGGGGCGGTGCTGAGCACTCCCTTCAAGGCGGCCGTCCCCGCGGCACGCAGTACTTGGCCCTCACCGGAGCCGTTCACCATCGCCGGCTCACTGGGGCCGCACAGCGTGACCGGGATGATCTTCCGCCCCCCGGACTTCGATCCCGAGCGTCGCTACCCGGTGATCGAGCGTGTCTACGGCGCGCCTTCCCTGCTGGCGACGCCGCTCGGCTACTACGGATTCGGCGAACACGGGAGTGGGTCTGACTACACGAGCGTCATCGGCATGCTCGTGCGCGCAGGCTTCGTCGTGGTGACCATCGACGGCGCCGGCACGCCTGGGCGAGGCAGGGCGATCCGCCAAGCCACCTACGGGCGCTGGCCCGAGGGGCAGGTGCCGGAGCACCTATCGACCTTGCAAGCACTGGCGGTGGAGCGCCCGTGGATGGACCTGTCACGCCTCGGCATCGCTGGCAACTCCTGGGGTGGCTTCTCGGCGCTGCTCGCCGGCATCGAGGCGCCGAACGCCTATCACGCCGTCTCGGCCAGCGTGCCGCAGACAAGCTTCACGGACCACACTGCCTTCATCGAGTTTGTGCTCGGAGCGCCAGCGGAGAACCCGCAAGCCTACGCGCGGGGGGAACTCAGCGAGCGCATGGACGGGTGGCAGTCGTCACTGCAGCTCATCGCCGGTACGAGTGATGTCAATGTGCCGATCAGCAATACGCTTCGATTGCTGGATGCGCTAGCCGAGCAGGGGAAGCCCTACGATCTGGTGTTGTTCCCGGGCACCAACCATGCGCACGAGGGGCGCGGCGACCGCTACGCCTACGCGATTGCCTCGATGGTGCGGTTCTTCCAACGGGAGTTGGGCGGCGTGCAAGATCGACCGTAGTGGTTACCCAGCGGATTCGTGCTCGGCCCGCGTACGTCTGGTGGTCAACATCCAGGTGCTCACCGACCGCATCGAGCTGCAGACGGGCGCGTCCGTTACGTTGAGCGTGACCCCGACCCCCGAGGAGTGCTATGTAACGCGTGGATTGCCGAGTTGCGGGAAGAAACGGCGCCACCGGCCCTTGCGTGCTGCGCGGCGCAGAGCAGGCTTGTTGTCGAACGTTCGAGCGCTGGGTGAGAGAATCCAGTCGCAACACTGTGCAAAGGACCCGCCGTGCGCTCACCCGCCGTACTACTCAGCTTCCTCTTACTCGCTGCCTGCGCTGATCAGCCTGAGCCGATCAGCGAGAATCTTCGCTGTCAGTTGGGCACGTATCGAATGGCGTCCGGTGCGCTCATCGATATCGGTCTGTCCAGCGCCGATCACCTGCGTTGGCGCACCCTCGACGGCCGTGTCGGTCGCGTTGCCTTGGCGGACGAGGCGGGCGTGTGGACGGGCACGGCAGGATGGACGACGCAGCCTCACCCGGCCCGCATCCACCTCGGTGAGTGCAGCGACGCGCTGATCCGTGTCGAGGGCATCTCCGGAATCGATGGTCAGGGTGAGCGAGTGGCGGTCGACGCCGTGGACATCCGCTTCCAGGGCGCTGGCGAAGAGCTTGCCGGCCGCCTAGTACTTCCGAAAGGTGATGGACGCGTACCTGTGGTCGTCCTGGTGCACGGCTCCGAGGACTACAGTGCCCTCGACTACTACTTCCACCAGCGCATGCTGCCCGCCCAGGGCATCGGTGTGTTCGTCTACGACAAGCGTGGCACCGGGGGATCCACCGGTGAGTACACCCAGGACTTTTATCTCCTTGCCGGCGATGCCGCCGCCGCGCACCGCACGGCTCTTGAAATGGCAGGTGATCGGGTGGCGTCGAGCGGCTACTTCGGTGGAAGCCAGGGCGGTTGGGTGGCGCCGCTGGCGGCCACGCTGAGTGAGGGGGATTTCGTGATCGCCAGCTACGGCATGGCGGAAGGACCCCTGGCGGAGGACCGAGACGAAGTGCAGCTTCGCCTGCGTGAGGCGGGTTACGGTGAAGAGGCGCTGGCGAAGGCGCGAGAGGTGACGGACATCACCGGTCGCCTCCTGGCCTCGGACTTCCAGGATGGCAAGGAGGATCTCGTGCGCGTGCGCAACGCCTACGAGGACGAGGACTGGTTTGCCTACATCGAGGGTGGGGTCTCATGGGATATGGTGATCCGACCTCTGTGGCAGTTTCGCATCGGCTACTTCTTTCTCAGCAAGGACACGAGCTGGGAGTACGAGCCCGTGCCCGCGCTGCGCTCGATTGATGCCCCCATGCTCTGGGTGTTGGCAGGGAAAGACCGGTCGGCACCGTCCGCGCAAACGCGCGTGATCCTCACGGAGCTGCAGGGCGAGGGCCGCCCGATCGACGTCGCCTTCTTTCCTGACACGGACCACGGGATCGTCGAGTTCACCGAGGACGAGGAGGGTGAGCGCCAAACGATCGGGTATGCGCCTGGATACCTGCCGTTAGTGAGCGACTGGATCAGGTATCGCCGTTTCGAGGCAGCCTACGAGGGCGCGGAGCTGGCGCCGCGCCGCGAGGCGAGTGATACGCCCTCGCGGTGAGTGCGCCACGGGTGTCGTGCGCGGGATGTCAGCGCTGCGCGAAAGGGCACGTCAGCGGACGCAGCCAACGTGGACGATAGGCGATGACCAGTGTGACGGCGAGGCCGGCAGCGCCGAGCAGTAGGGGCCACAGCAGGGCGGCGAAACTGCCGCCGTCGCGAGCCACGCACAGCATCAGGGCGAGCCCCATCAGCCCATACGCCAGGGGCCGGGCGGTGGAGCGAATCGCGCTCGGGTACGGCGCCGCGGTCACCGCACGCCAGTTGCGCTGCTGACTGAGGGCGAGCAGGGACGCCGACAGCAGGCAGCTCCCGCTGGCTAACGCTAGCAGCAAGGTTTCCACCGCGTGTCTCGCTACTTGGCCGCGAGCCCGGGCGAGTCCCCGGGCACCGGTATGGCGTCGGGTGCCTGTCGCGAGGAGCCTGTCGAGACCGCTGGGCGCGTGAGGCGTCGCGCGGTGGCGATGGCGGTGGCCCCGAAGGCGATGAGCACGAGATCCATGGCGAGGATCGCCCAGTGGCCGGTCAACGCGGCGGACACCGGATTGTCTGCGGTGGTCAGCCAGTTCAGCACGGGCGCAGCAACGGCGAGGGCGCCGATCACCCACGCCTGCTCGCCCCACGCGGGGCGGCCGCGAACGGCGGCGTGCACGAAGGTGCCTATCCACACGATGAAGAAGACGAGGGCTTCCAAATCGGCGCGGGCGTGGCCTTCGGGGCCCCCGAAGATCGCGAGCAGCCGGTTGAAGACCAGATAGGCAGCGCTCGCCAGGATGATCCCGGCTACGGTGCCCACGCTCAGCGAATCTACCACGCGCACCTTGACCGGGTCGGCCTTGCCGGCGCGTGTTGCCCGCCGCGATGCCGACCAGAACAGAAAGCCGGTGCCGATCATCACGCAGGCGCCGAGCCCGGCGGCGAAGTAAAACCAGCGCAGGGCGACGTGGCGGAATTGCACGAAGTGCAGACCCTCGAGCCATTGCCTGGCGTGGAAGACAGGTGATGGGGTGAAGTCGGCGAGCTGCTCGCCGGTGACGCCTTGAAAGTAGACGATGTCCTGCCCCATCTCCACACGCCTTTCGGGGAAGGTGCGACGCACGGCCACTAGGGCGTTGGCATCGCCCGCGTGTTGAATGTTGAGGCCGTCGGCGCGGGCGGATGTCCCGTACCGCTCGGTCCAAATCGCCTCGGCCTGGGCGATCAGCGGCGCAATCGCGGTGAGCTCCCCCGGCTCGCCGAGCGCCTTCTGCTCGTAGTGGGCGTAGTGGTCGGCGTGATCGTACAGGGCGACCGTGTCGTCGCCGGCAAGGTCACGTGCGAACTGCCACGGCAAGGAGGCGTACCAGCCGGCGAAGATGATCAGTCCTGAGAGGGCGAACATGAAGGTGAACGGCAGCAGGAGCACGCCCGTGACGTTGTGCAGGTCGAGCGTTGAGCGACGCACGTGCTTGCGCGGGCGGAAGGTGAAGAAGTCGACGAAGATCTTGCGATGGATGATGACGCCGGAGATCAGCATGGTCAGCATGCTGAGGGCGGCGAAGCCGACCAGCCAATAGCCCAGATTGCCGGGGATGTGCAGGCGGAAGTGGAAGGGGAAGAAGAAGCCGGTGCCCGCGTGGGAGTCTGGCTCGCCGAGGAACTCACCGGTGCTCGGTTCGATGATGCGGGCGATGTACTGCTCCTCGTCCTCGCTTTCCTCGTCGCTCTGTGCGGCCGCGCCCTCCTGAACCGCAGCGTAGCTGACGTATCCGGTCATCACTGGCGTGCGTGCTGTGGGCAGGGCGAGGTAAATGCCCTCGATCGGCAACTCCGAGGGCACGGCGGCCAGGGCCTCGAGGGCACCGTCCACATCGATGGCGCTCGGCGCGGGCACAGGCGCGGCTGAGCCGCGCATCTGTGGCATCATCCAGCGGTCGATTTCCTTGTCGAACACGGAGAGCGTGCCCATCCAGAAGATCGTGAACAGCAGGGCGCCGACCACCACACCGGTCCAGGTGTGGAGCCACTCCATGGAGTCTCGAAAGCCGGGCTGGCGCTTGCTCACGGTGGGAGTACCTCGCTTGGGGCTAGCGTTGAGGCAGCGACCATGGTGATCACTGCGAGGGTCAGGATGACGAGGGACGGGCGCCAGTGCGGTGGGGCGCTGAAGCCCCAGATCACGATGCCGACGTACACGAGGAAGCCGACCATGGATGCGAGCAGCATGGCATCGTCCAGGGGCGTGCCTAGGGCGTGCATGGCGATCCCACCGAGGGCTGAGAGGCCGCCGGTCAGGGCATAGCCGCCCGCGACGATCAGGACCACCCGGGTGGCCATCGCCACGGCGGCGCGAAGTCCCTCTCGCTCTGTGTCCGTTTCGCTGTTCACGCTACTTGCCATCGGCATTACCGCACTGCACTGCCGTCATCTTGGTGGCAATCGCCCTCGGTCGCAAATGATTCGCGTTTGCGCAGGAGATACGCTTTGGCCTGCCCTTAGGAGCTGCAGCCAACCCCCTGACGTCATGAGGATTCCCTCGCATTTGTGGGGACTGCTCAGCACAGGCACCGCGCTGGGGGCGCTTCCCATTCGCCAATTTGCAACCAGTCGAAAAGTTGTAAATGATAATGACTTCGATTCGAGTTTAGCATTGAGGCGAACGATGCCCAGCTCTGATAGCCCGCGCAGTGCGCCGAGTCCAGCGGCGGGCAAAACCGCCCTGTCCCTGGCCGTGGCCACGGCCCTAGCCGCCCAAATGGCCACCGCCCAGGCCCCACAGGAACCTACCGAAGAGCTTACGGTGATCGGCACCCGCTTCCAGAACTCCCTCGTCACCCGCCTGGACGTGCCCGAGGAGGAGCTGGCGTCCACGCTCGATGAGCTGAACGAGCAGACCCTCGAGGATCTCAACTTCCTGCGCTTGGAAGAGACCTTCCTCACCCTGCCGAACGTGGTGACCAACGGCACCAACTTCGCCGGCGGCAACTTCTTCATCAACGTGCGCGGCTTCTTCGCCGACTACCTGATCAACAACCGCCCGGTGCAGATCTTCCGCGGCTCGGGCCTGGACCGCTCGGCGGTGGAGACGATCGAGGTCCTGAAGGGCCCCACGTCCATCGTGTTCGGCCCCGTAGGGCCCGGGGGTATCGTCAACCAGGTCCTGAAGACGCCGAAGCTGGAGGATGACTACTCGGTCGACATGATCGGCAACACCTTCGGCTCCTTCCGCGTAGAGCTGGACTTGAACGAAGGTGCGCTGTTTGGCCAGGACTGGTTGCGCGGGCGTTTGACTGCGGCGTACTCGGACGAGGACCACCCCTCCGGCGATGTGAGCCGCGAGGCCTGGACGATCCGTCCGGTGATCGAGGCGGACATTGGCAGCGCCACGAGCGTTCAGGCCGCCGTGTACTACCGGGACCTCGAGGGAGGCTTCGAGCCGTACTTCCCCCTCAACGTCGATCTTACCGTTCCCGAAGAGATCACCACCGGCACCTTCATCGGCTCGGCGACTAACACCCTCAACAACGAGTACGTGTACGCCGAGGCGCAGGTGGTGCACGACTTCCTCGACAACCTCAAGCTCACGGTGCGCGGTAGCTACCTCGATACCCAGGGCGATCAGGCCTACGGCAACGGTTTCTACCGCTATAGCTACTACGACGATTACAACCCGGACTACCAGTTCAACGGCATCCCCTTCGACGATCGCACCGGCAATCGCTACGGGTTCGTCCGCGCCAACGAGGAGGAGCAGGTGTACCTGGACGTGCAGCTTGCCGGCTCCTTCGATCTGTTTGGCCAGAAGCACGATGCGCTCCTCGGCTTCACCTATTCGGACCGTGAATCCTTCAACACCAACTTCCTCACGGAAGATCTGGGCATCGTCGACCTCACCGACCCCTCCACCTTCATCGGCCCGGCGATCACCCTCGAGCTGCCCGAAGACGCCGATGGGTTCAACAATCAGGACGAGCTGACCTCCGTCTACGCCGAGGTGTACTTGAGGCCCCACGAGCGCATCACCGTACCCTTCGGCTTCCGTTGGGATGAGGTGGAGGAGTCGCGTGCCACTTCTCGCCTCGCCACACCGGAGGTACGCACGGAGAGCGACACCACAATCAAAACGGGCATCAACGCCAGCATCACCGACTCCGTGCGCGTCTTCTACAGCTACGCTGAGTCCTTCGTGCCCCAGGCTCAACTCTCGCGCACGGGTTTCCTCAACCCCGAGCGCGGTCGGGCGCACGAGGTAGGCGTGAAGTACCGCGGCCCGCGCGGCCTGTCTGTCGATGCCTCCGTGTTCGAGATCACGCGCGAGGACCTGGCCGTCTTCGATCCCACCAACGAGCCGGGCGAGGGCTTCTTCGTCGCCGCCGGCGAGCAGCAGAGCACGGGCTTTGAGGTCAGCGCCAGCGGCAACGTGACCGACACGATCTCGCTCAGCGTGAACTTCGGCTACAACGACGTGGAGATCACCGAGGAGATCTTCGGCAACATCGGTCAGGTGTCGCTGATCCCCGAGTACAACGGCAGCGCGTACATCAACTACAACTCGCTCAGCACAGGCTTTCGCGGCTCCATCGGCGTGCGCTTCACGGGCGATGTGCCCCTGCGCTCGCCGACGGTGTTCGATCCGGACCGCGATCTCGGCTTCGTCGACGGCTATGCCATCGCCGATCTGATGCTAGGCTACCGATTCAACGATTCTTGGGATGTACAACTGAACGTGTTCAACGCCCTGGACAACGAGTACCTGCAGGCGTTTGGCTTTGGCTTCGGGGCTGGCGGTGGCTTCACCTTTGGCCAGCCCCTGAACGCCCAGTTGCAGGTGCGGTGGACTTATTGAGCGATTCTGATGCGTCCGCCGCGCCCGCACCGACCACCGGCCGAGGGTGGTACGAGGCGGGCAAGGAGAAGCAGCGTGCGGGTGACCTCGCCGGTGCGCTCGATGCGTTTCGTCAGTCCCTGAAGCTCAACCCCCACGCCGCCGCGGCCTGGATCGGCCTCGGCGAAGTGCTCGACGCCAACCAGCAGCCGCGCGATGGCCTCGAGTGCTACAAGCGGGGGGTGGCCGCGGAACCCCAGAGCGCTGTGGCCCTTACCAGGCTCGCGCGCGCGCTTCAGGGCCTCGGCATGGTCGAGGATGCACGACGCGCTTACGATCAGGCGCTGGCCCTCGATCCTTCCTCACGGTCGGCTCGGCTCGGACTCGGGGAGCTGTGTGAAGATCAGGGGGATCCCGAGGCGGCCGCCGCCGCCTATCGCGACGTTTTGTCACGCTATCCGGACCATGCAGAAGCGCTAGCGAATCTGTTGGGCCTCGGGCGCAGCGTAGATGTCAGTGATGAGATCGCCCTCGCTGAGCAGCGCATGGCGGTTGCCGAGGACCGCGACCGAGCGCTTATCGGTTTTGGGCTGGGCAAGGCGCTCGACCGCCTGCAGCGCTACGACGAAGCCTTCACCGTTCTCGCCGCCGCGAACGCGGCCCGCCGCAGCCTTGCGGGGCCCTTCGTCCCGGACGCCTTCGAGGCGCGCGTACAACGCTTAACGGAGATCTTCTCCGCCGACTTCTTCCATGAGCGCGCGGGATGGGGCGACGCGGCAACCGCACCCGTGTTCATCGTCGGCCTGCCGCGCTCGGGTACCACGCTCACCGAGCAGATCCTGGGGGCTCACCCCGCCTGCTTCGGCGCGGGCGAGCTGGGCGTGCTTGCGGACCTCGCGACGGGCACACCAGATCGCCTCGGCCGCCCGGAGCCGTCCTGGCCCGAGAACGCGCCGAACCTCTCCGACGCGCAGGCCCGGGCCCTGGGCAACGACTACGCCGCGCAGGTGACGCGTTTGGCGCCGCCGGGCGCTGTGCGCATCATCGACAAGCAGCCCCTCAACTTCTGGCAGCTCGGGTTGGTGGCGATCGCCTTGCCGCACGCGAAGATCATCCACTGCACGCGGGACATCCGCGACAACGGCTTTTCGATCTACTCGCAGAACTTCAACGTACACCAGCGCTGGTCGACGGATCTCGAGGATATCGCGACCTACTGGCGCGGCTATCGGCGACTGATGGCGCATTGGGAGGCGGCTACGCGGCTGCAGATCATCGAGGCGCCCTACGAGACGATGGTGCAAGACCCCGAGGGCCAGGCGCGCCAGCTGCTGGACTTCTTGGGGTTGCCTTGGGATCCGAGCGTGCTCGCCTTCCACGAGAGCTCGCGGGCCGTGCAGACGCCGAGTCGCTGGCAGGTGCGCCAGCCCATCTACACCTCCTCGAAGGCGCGCTGGCAGCACTACGAGGCGCACTTAGCGCCGCTGATCGCTGCGGCACGGGAGGCGGAAGGGCAGGCCGAAGGCTAGGGTGCGCGGTGGCGAGTAGAACAGATGACCCCGTCGGCGAGGCGCTACGTGGCCACGCGGCCTTCGCTCCGCTGCGTATCGAAGCCCTGTACGCCAGCTATCTGGAGACGCTGATCGCGCAGCTGCGTGCCCGCTTCGGTAGCGGCCCGCCGGAGCCCGAGGACATGGCGCAACGTGCGTTCATCCAGTTGATCAGGCGCGGCGACTACGCTTCGATCCGCGACCCGAAGGCCTACCTGTTTCGAGCAGCGACCAATGCGGCGCTCTCAGAGCTGCGTGCGATCAGCGTGCGGGCACATCACGCCGGTCAAGTACGTCAGCAGCACCAGGTGCAGTCTCCCGAGCGACCGGGGGCGCTACCCGATCAGCTCGTCAGCAGTCGTCAGTTGCTCGCTCGAGCCATGCAGGTGATAGAGGGGCTACCGGCGAAGCCCCGACGCATCTTCCGGCAGCGCCGCTTCGAGGATCTGAGCATTTCGGAGATCGCACGCCGCGAGGGCATTAGCCGGGCTGCCGTACGCAAGCATCTGGCCCGAGCGACTGCCGCGGTCGACAAGATGCTTGCCGACTGCCCGCTTTGAGCGTCACGATGGGCTATGGAGCCAGACCGCGACGATGAGCAGATCCGCACGCAGGCCCATCTGTGGCGCGCGGTGATGGACGACTCGCCGACCTCGCGCGAGCGGTCGGCGTTCGAGGCTTGGTTGGGCGAGGACCCGCGTCACGTCAGTGCCTACGAACGGGCCGAGGCAGTTTGGGGATTGCTCGCCGATGAGCAAGAGGTCGAGTCGGCGGCGGCCCAGGGCGCACCCTTCGGACGACGATGGGGCCGTGTCTCGCTGGCCATAGCCGCTGCTGCCCCAGTGCTGCTGACCCTTGTGATCTTCCTCACCGGATCGCCCGAGGACCTCGCGCCGCCTCAGCGAACCTTTGCTTTCACCACTGCTCCTGGCGAGATACGCACCGTGACCTTGCCGGATACATCACAGGTAACCCTGGGGGGAGCCTCGCAGCTGAAGTACACCGCGACCGCGCGTCGACGGCAGGCCTTCTTGGTGCAGGGGGACGCCTTCTTCCAGGTTGCCCACATACCCGAGACGCCGTTCGTGGTGGCCGCAGCGCCGGCAGAGATCGAAGTGCTGGGCACCGCCTTTGCGGTCGAGCGACGTGAGGGGAGTGCGTCGGTGCTGGTGGCGTCGGGCACCGTAGCGATACGAGCCGCAAAGCGCCGCGCGGGAGGTTCGGATGCTCGCGTGGTCGACGCGCAGCAGGCGGTGCGAGTGTCGACCGCCGGTGGCGTAGGGGCGCCAAGGCCGATCGATTCCAAACGCATTGCCCCGTGGCGCTCGGGCCGCTTGTCTTTCGAAGGCGCGCCCCTGCGCGAGGTAGTGCGTGCCCTCGATCGCTACGACAGCCGAAGCATCCGGCTCGCGGATACGAGCAAGGCCGATCGGCCGGTCACCGCGTCGCTCAGACTGGCTGAGATGGAGCAGAATCTGCAGCTGCTCAGCGAGAGCTTTGACCTCGAGGTCCGGCGCGGACCGACCGGGAACATCGAATTAGTGCCCCTTTAGGGTTCCAGTATTCCTCGCTCGCGCGTCTACCCCTGAATGGATTTCTCTGCATGGGGTACCAGTGTGACGATACCGTCGAACATCAGGCGCGATTCGATCGCCACAGCCGTGGCGCTAGCCATCGCCATGACCGCCAACTTGACCATGGCGGATGGCGCGCAAAGGCCGCTGACACTACCCGCGCAGTCCCTCGACCGGGCGCTGGTGCAGATCGGGGAGGTCTACGACATCAGCGTGGTGGCCCGACAGGACTTGGTCGCGGGGTTGCGGGCACCGGCCGTGACGGCGCAGCTCAGCGCCCTGCAGGCGGTGAGCCAGCTTCTCATGGACACCGGGCTGAGCGCCCGCGAGCTCAACGACGGCTCGATTCTTGTTGAGGCAGGCACCGTAGCATCGCCGCCGCGTCCCGACTCTCCCGATACTCTGCGCGAGCAGACGCGCGTATCTCCACCGCCGCGCGAGGTGGAGGAACTCGTCGTGGTGGGGACGCGCTTTCAGCAGTCGTTGATCAGCCGCTTGCGCGTCGATCCGCGGGAGTACCCCTTCACCCTCGATGTTCTCGATCGCGAAGACCTGAGCCGAACCGGCTTCATCGATCCGATTCAGCAGGTGACCACCCTTGCCAACGTCACCCAGTCACGTTCGCGTCCGAACGTCTTCGTCGCCAACTTCTTCACCCGGGGGTTTCCCGCGACCCTGCTCATCAACAACCGGCCGTCCCAGGATCCTGACGTGGGGATCTATGTGGATGACTCGGTCATTGAGCGGATCGAAGTGCTCAAGGGCGCGACGTCGATCGAACTCGGCCCCGTGCGGCCGGGCGGGGTGATCAATCAGGTGTTGAAGCAGCCCCTGGCGGAGGACCGCGTAGCCTTCAAGCTTCGAGGTGGCAGCTTCGATACGTTCCGCGGCGAAGTGGACCTGAACGAGGGCGCACTGTTCGGCAACGATGACGTGCGCGGACGTCTCACCTTTGCGTACGAGAACTCCAACGCTCCGCAGGACGAGGCCGAACGAGCGTTCTTTGTGGTGCGTCCTGTGATCGAAGCGGATCTCGGTCGGCGCACGTACATCACCGCCAGTGCGAGCTATCTCGAGTCCGACAGCGTGCCACTTGCCGGTTTTCCCCTGTTCGAAGATGGGACGCTCCCCGACTCCCTCACTCCCAGCACCTACCTCGGGTCTGAAGCGGAGGGCGTGAATCGGATCCTGCAGGCGGATGCCCAGCTACAGCACGAGTTCCTCGATGGTCTGACGCTCACGATGCGCGGTGGTTTCGGCAGCAACGAGTCCGAGGAGCGCAGCTACGCGGGCGGCTACAACTACGGCGGCTACAGCGAGTTCGGATACACGGGCGGGATACCCTTCGCTTACCCATACGCGTACGTATACGCCCCAATAGGTCTCGAAGTCGACCAGGATGTGCTCAGTGCAGAGGCCACGCTCAGTGGCTCGATGCGCCTGTTCCAGCGTGAGCACGATTTCGTGATCGGCGCGGCCTTCCGCAATGAGACTTCCGCTTACGATTTCGTTTACGACTACTACGCCTACCCGGTGCGGGTCGACATCAATGATCCCGAAGCAATCGAGTATCCTGAAGTTGACCTTAGCGATATCACCTTCAGTCTGATGGATGATCTCGACGTCAACATCTACTCCCTGTTCGCGGAGGCGATCTTGCGGCCGACGGATAGACTGACGATACCCTTAGGTCTACGGTATGACACGGCGGACGGGCTGGCGGAGGGTAATGCGGTCGAACAGGATTACGATGATCTAACGTTCCGCGGTGGGGTCTCCTACGAGGTCGTCGACGACGCGAACGTGTACTTCAGCTATGCGCAGTCCTTCATCCCGCAACTCTTCAGCCAAACCCGTGAGGGCCCGGCGGCGCCGGAGACGGCGGAGAACTTCGAGGTGGGGGCCAAGGCGAGCTTCTACGGTGGGCGTCTCTCGATAGATGCTGCACTGTTCAGCATCACCCGCCAAAACGTGGCTACGGCGGACCCTGACAATGGCCCCGGCGAGTTCTTCGTGGTGACGGTCGGCGAGCAGCGCAACCGCGGCATCGAACTCAGTGCGCGGGCGAAGCCTACGCCGGCGATCACGCTAACCGCCAATTACGGCTACGTCGACGCAGAGGTGACCGAAGACAATGAACTGCCAATCGGCCAGCGGCTCGGACGTGTGCCGCGGCACAATGCCTACCTTTTCGCGAGCTACGCGTTTCAGGAGGGACCAGCTCGAGGGCTGACCATCGGCGGCGGGATCCGCTTCGAGGGGGAGCGGTTGATCAACGAGCGCTTCCCCGTGCCCGTCGACAGCTACACGCTGTTTGATGCGACGGTCTCCTACCCCTTCAATAACAAGCTGTCGATCACCTTGAACGGCTTGAATTTGAGCGATGAGAGGTATCTGTCCGACCTCGGGTTTTCCGGACCTTCCGGGGGGCTCCAGTTCGCCCAGCCAAGAGCACTCTTCGTAACCATCAACGGTCAGTTATGAGGCCGTGAAACTGAATTCGCCGGAGCGCCTGCGGCCGGTTGGCTCGCGCCGGCATGCTGAGTCACAGGCTTAGGGTGTGGTGCTGACAGGACTCCCAGATTCGGTCCACGCAACGAACCCGCCCCGAAGACTCTGCAGGTGGTCGAAGCCAAGGTCGGCCATTGTGGCGAGGGCCTTTGCGCTGCGGCCGTTCTCGACGTTGGCGGCACAGTGCACCACGTAGGTCTTGGAGCGGTCGAGTTTGCCTACCAGGCTGTCGAAGCCCTTGCCCTGCACGTCGATGTTGATGGCGCCGGGCACGTGGCCCTCGGCGAATTCGGCGGCCGTGCGCACGTCGAGGACGACGACGTCGGGCGTGGAGAGGGTGACGTCGCTGGCGGCGACCTGCGGGATCGAGGCCTCGTCGCCGGCTCCTCCGTCGACGCATGCGCCGAGTGCCAGGGCTAGGGCCAGTAGTACTATCGATCCCTTAGGCAAGCTTGCGCACGTCATGATGGTTCCTCGAGAAAGGGGACTTCGAGCCTATCGCAGGGCGCGCACGCTCCGCTATCGTGGTGAGTTGCGCGGTGCTGGCGGGACCATCAACGGTCCCGCCAACTATGCCAGCCGCGCTAGAAGCGGAAGCTGGCCGCGATGCCAAAGCGACGCGGCCGATTGATGTTCACCACCGATGTGCCGACGAAAAACAGCTGCTCGTTACCCGTGCCCGTGTCGACGCTCGCGCTGTTGTTGCTGGTGATGCGGCGCTGATCGAGCAGGTTGTCGACGTAGCCGAACACCTCGATGCGATCCGCCCGATAGCCGAGGCGCGCGTTCATCAGCACCGTGCCGTCCACTTCGTTGAGCGGTAGATTGGTGAGGTCGGAGAACTGGCCGGCGGTGTAGTTGACGTTGACGTCCGTGAACACGCGAGAGGTGATGTCCGCGCTCAAACCTGCCGAGATCTGCCAGTCCGGGGCGAGGGGGAATTCGTTGCCGGCGAGGTTCTCGAAGGGGTTGCCCGCTGCGGCCGGGGGCGAGATGGCGAAGGGGAAGTCTGTGAACTCGGTGTTCAGGTAGCCGATGGTGGCAAACCCGTCGATGCGGTCGGTGATCGTGCCGAAGGCCGCGATCTCGAAGCCGTAGATCTCAGACCTCCCGGCGTTCACCGTGAGCGTGTCCAGCGGGGTGTTAGACGGGCCCGGTATGGTGAGCTGCTGGTCTTCCCAGTCGGCGTAGAACAGGTTGACGTTGGTGGTCAGGCGCCGGTTGAACCACTCGGCGCGCAGGGCGAGCTCGTAGTTGGTGAGAAACTCGGCGTCGAAGCTGCCGAGCTCTGTTTCGTCAGGGGCGACGCGCAGGAAGGCGCCGCCCGCGCGGTAGCCGCGCTGCACGCCAAAGGACAGGGAGCGCAAATCGTCGATGTTGTACGTCACCCCCACGCGCGGCAAGAAGGCGCTGAAGCTAGCCTCCTGGAGCGGATCGAGGTTGGGCGGCGGCAGCAGGGCCACGCAGGGAATCGGGTCCGGGATGAAGACGGTGCAGGTCTCGGGCTCGGCGCGGCCGCGCACGAGGAAGCCCGTGGTCTCGAAGTCCTCATCGTCGTAGCGCGCGCCGACCTCGAAGGACCACCGCTCATTCGCGTCGTAGGCGAGCTGAGCAAAGGCGGCGAAGTTGGTTGTCGCGGAGTTGTTGGTCAGGGTCAGAATGCCGATCGAATCCGGGGGATCGACCGGAGCCGGGAACGCTGCGTTCGCGACCAGCAGGCTCGAGAGCGTTTCAGACTCGAGCGTATCGTCGTAGTAGTAGGCGCCGACCCAACCTGAGAACTTGCCGGCGCTGAAGTTCAGGCGCAGCTCCTGGGAGAAGATCTCGTTGGACTGCATGTTCGAGCTATCGGTGCCGTTGGGGAACTGACCAGGTGCCGCGGGATCGCCAAAGGTCCCCTCGCTGGTCGAGTCCTCGTAGGTGGTGATCGCCACGATGTCGAAGGTGTTGTTGATCTCGTAGCGGATGTCACCGACGAAGCGTAGGGCCTCCCGGGTGGAGACATCCGGGGCGGTGAAGCTGTCTTCGTCCGCGAAGTCGAAGTCATCGAACTGGGGATCGTCGGCGGGGAAGGGGATGCCGAAGTTGGCGAAGTCGCCGTTGTCCGTCTCGATGTAGTCGGTGATCAGCTCGACGCGCAGGCCGGAGAGCGCGTTCGGCTCGATGAGCAGCTTGCCGCGCAAGCTTAGGCCCTCGCGAATCTGGGCCGGCTCGCCGGTGAAGAAATTGTCCGGCTCGCCGTCGATGCCTTGGAAGTCCGCGGTCAGGCGGAAGGCCAGCTGGTTGTCGATCAGGGGGCCGGAGATGGCACCGGAGAACTGGCGCTCGTTCAGGTTGCCGTAGCGCAGGCGGGCGGCGTACTCCCAGTCGTAGGTCGGGTCCTTGGTGTTCACGACGACGGCGCCAGCGAGGGAGTTGCGCCCCTGCAGCGTGGATTGCGGGCCGCGCAGGATCTCCACCGACGCGATGTCCCAGAGGCTGTTGATGCCGGCCGTGCCAACGAAGCTGAGGGGCGAGCCGTCGACATAGATGTTGGAGGTGACGCCCGTGCCCGCGCCACCAACGCCGTTGCGGCCGACGCCGCGGATGGAAATGTCCCCGGCGCTGCCGCCAGCGAAGGAGGAGACGTTCGGCGTGCGTGCGTAGAGGTCTTCGAGGCTGAATGCTACGTTGCGGTCGATTCGGGTTTCGTCGTAAAGCTCTACGGAGATCGACGTCTCCTGCAGCGTCTTATCCGATTTCGTGCCCGTGACGATGACCTCCTCGAGGTCCGGGCTTTGTCCGTAGCTGTAGGTCGCACAGGCCAGTAGGGTTGCGGCCAGGGGGGCGCGGAGAACGGGGTGCCGCATCTGGTGTTCCTTGAAGTGTAGACATAGACGGTTGGGCGGGGAGCTAGACGCCGTCCAACACCCCTAGCGGCGCGCGAGTGTAAATCATTCGTGTTTGCATTGCAGCACTGACATGACACAATTGCGGTGCGCCGTGGGCGGGTTTCTGGACGCTGGCAGGCTGTTGCGCAAGTACCGTGTCGCGCTAGCGAAGTCTTCGCACCAGGAAGAGATCGGCAGTCCGAGCTGGCCCGGTTGATATGTTGTTGCACATAGGGGTTTGCTCTAGGCTCAGCCCGCTATTTCCACCTGCCGTCGCCTAGGTGCCGGCCCCAGAACTTGAGACGATCGACGATGGTTGTTGCCCTGAGCGCCTGCCTGCTCTACCTCGCCTGCGTAGGACTTTTCCACGCCAATCCCAAGCGCAGCCAGTTGGCACCGCTGAAGAGCAACGTGCCGCTGCAGCAGGCGATGCGGTGGGCGAGCTTAGTGTTGCTGCTCATCCCGCTCGCCCTGATGTCCACCACCGCAGGGCTCGAGAGGGCGATCCCGCTCTGGCTAGTCTTGCTTTCGCTCGCGGGCATCATCAGTCTGCTCGTGACAGCCGTGGCCCCCAGGCGACACATACTCACGGGCGTTGCGAGCTCCGGTATCGTGGCCGTCCTGCTGGCTTGGTCGGTGCTGGACGCGTCGGGAGTCACCTCATGAGTCCAGTAGTACTGGGCATCCTTGCGGCTGTGCTCCTGGGGCTCGGCGTCGCCACCTGGAAAGCGCCTCGCCTGACAAGTGCGTTGATCTGGACCTTCGTCGGCACCATGCTGATCTCGGCTGCGCTAATGAAAGTGTTTCCTGGGGAGTTCCGCGGCCGCGTCTTTTCCTTCGCTTTAACGATGCCTGTGCTGTGGGTGGGCCTGCAGTTCTGGCTCTACTGGGATCGAAGCCGCTGGCGTCCCACGCTCGCCGTGATCGGCTTGAGCGTGGTGAGCGCCGGTGTGGTGGTTCTCACTGGCGCGCCTGCGTGAGCGCCCAGTCCTCAACCAGCTGACCTGCGGAGACTTCCATGGATCGCGCCCGTCACCTTCGCGTCTTTGACCTACACTCCTGGACCGGCATCACGCTCGGTCTATTCGTGTTCGTTGTGTCGTTCACCGGTTGTGTCGCCCTCTTCGCGCGAGATGAAATCCTCGCCTGGGCTGACCCCGCCCAACGTCTGGACGTGCCGGCAGACCCGATCGCCATCGGTGAGCAGTACCAGGCGTTCCTCGAGGCCAACACGCCGGAGGGGGGCCGTGTCCAATTCACGAGCATCGGGTATCCGAGCGAGTACGAGCCCTACTACCACGCTTTCCTGACGGCTCAGGACGCCGAGGGGGAGCAGGTGCAGGTCGAACGCCGTTGGAATGCTGAGACGGGCGAGGCACTTCCCGAGCGGGGCGAGGGCTTGGCCACCTGGCTGCTGGACTTCCACCGCGATTTGATGTGGCCCGACTCCCTCGGTGGCCGACAGATCGGCCGCTTTCTAGTAGGGCTTGCGGGCATCATGCTGCTCCTGTCGATCGTGAGCGGCGTCATCACCCACAGCAAGATCCTGCAAGAGTTCTTCGCCATGCGCTTCCAGCGTCAGGTGCGATTGATCTGGCAGGACACGCACAAAGTAGCGGGCCTGTGGGGGCTTCCCTTCTACGCGACCATAGCCTTTACCGGCGCCATGCTCGGCATCGTCACCTTGGTCGGGCCGATTATCGCCTTCATGGTGGTGAAGGGCGATACGGAGACGCTCATCGAGGTGATGGGCCTCGGGCAAACCCCACCGAGCGGCGTGGCGGCCGAGATGCTGCCGGTAGATGACATGTTCGATCGCATCGACCCGGTGAACGGGATGCGTCCCGAAACCGTGATCGTCGCGAATTACGGCAACGACAACGCCACCTATCAGCTGCAATACCCAGCGGACACGGAGCTGCTTATCACCGAGCCCGTGCTGCTGAGCGCGGTGACCGGTGAGCGAGTGCCCTCGGTGGCGACCGATGATCGTTCCGTCCCGTTCCGCGCCTACTCGGCGATGGCACCCCTTCACTACGGCACCTACGGTGGCATCTCGCTAAAGTTCCTGTACCTGGCGATGGGGCTGTCGCTCTGCGTGATTACGGCGCTCGGCAACATCATGTGGATCGAGCGGCGCCTGCACGGGCGCGAGGGTAAGCGCTCGGCGGCGTACTACGGGGTGTTGAGCAAGCTGACCGTGGGCGTGACCATGGGACTTACCGTCGCCACGGTGTCTGTCTTCTATCTCGACAAACTCTACACGGGGTCAGAAGCGGCCCGACTGTCGGCGACCGGCTGGACCTACTTCGCCGTCTGGTTCCTGGCGATCGGGTACGCGTTTACCCGCCCTAACACCTACGCCTCCACGCGCCACCTGATGGGTGTCGGAGCTGCGGGGCTTATGGGCCTGCCGCTGCTCAACGCGGTGACCGCTGGCGGTATCACGGGGGTGTTGAACAGCGGTCATGCGGTGACGGATGCTACGGACTTGACCTTCTTACTCCTCGGGGCGCTCTTTCTCGCAATCACCATCAAGCTCCCTGGCACACGGCCTAAACGGCGCGAGCGACGCGCTAGCAAGGCGCGCGAACCGCAGGCGCCGTCGGCGAGCCAACCTGCGATTCCCGTTACCGCCGCACGCTCGAAGGCTGACTGAGGACTTCGCGGCACCCGAGCGGGCCCGATGGCGTCCCAAGACGCGATGGGGCGGGCGCGGCGCTGCTCGCAGGCGGGCTTGTAGAGGCTCGCCGTGGACTGGGTAGTCGCGCGGTATTCTGGCGGTCAGCATGCGCTGCACTTGCCAAGAGCCGCGTTGGTCCTACCCGGCCCCATCGTTTCCCCGTCCTGCCGCCGATGAGCTTACGAAAGCGTGGGTTACTAGAAGTCTGCTCTCAGCGAAGGCGTGAAAAAGCACGCGGCCCCTCAAAGGCAAACGCCCCGTTCCCGCTGACGCTCCAACCGAACACATCGAACAGGTTACTCACGCGGCCGCGCAACACCAGCGTGCGTTCATCCAAGTTGAACTGCCGGCGAAACCCAAGGTTTACGAAGGTGCGTTCGAGGATGCGCGGCTGGTCTAGCTCGTCGCCGTCCTCGAGGCCGCGACTGAACACGTTCATGTCGAAGGACCATCCGGTCGCCCAACGGGGTCGATAGTCAAGATCAACGGTGGTGACGCGGCGCACGACGCCGATGGGGTTGGAGGAGAGCTTCCCCTCGTCCACCGCATCGCCCGTCAGCGTGGCATCCAGCAGGAGTGTACCGATGACCATCTGCAGTTCGGGCGTCACGAGACCGGCGAGCGACAGCTCCACACCTCGATTGGTCACGGTGCCTCGTTCGATGAACAGTCGCTCGGTACTCAGGCCGAAGAACGGCTTTTCGGTGGAGAAGACGCCAGCCACGGCGGTAAGCGGACCTATCCGGGCGCGCAGCCCCGCATCGGCCTGGCGTGTCTCGATCGCGGGCGGTGCCTCGTTGCGCTTGAGGGCGATCGCTGGCGCTGTGGGGCTTTCCTCGAAGCCGGTCACCACGCCTCCGTAGGCCACCAGCCAAGGGCGTAGCTCGATGGCACCGGTGGCGTTGTAGAGCATCCGGTCGGCTTCGGAGGTGACGGGACCATCGTCGGGGTCGTTCAGGACGCGCTCGTAGTCGGTGGCTTGTACCCCCAGGTTGAGCTGACCGACTCCCTGCCAGCGCAAGTCGTAGCTCAAGCCACCGGTGATCTGTTCAACCTCCTCGCGGTTGATCTCTGAGAAGTTCACCTCGGGCTCGGCAACGGGAACCGCGACATCGATGCGCCCTTCGCCAAGATCGATCTCGACCCCGGGTCTTGGGCGAAGCTCGCACGCGTTCTCGCTCGGTGTAAGTACGCTCGATGACTTACTTAGGCGGTCTCATTTGCTGATTTTGGCCGAGTCGGTGAAGTAGCAAGGATTATGCTTAGGTCAGCGACTTGTCGGGGCGCTGATCGGTGTCATCGTGAGACCAGGTGCTCAAGCTTGGAGATCAACGATGGCTCACAGAATCGATGACAATCCGCGTCTGCTGTGTCGTGCGAACCGCGTCTACAACTACGGCCGCATGGGAGCAAGGCCCGACGAAGTACTGCTTTGGCGATCCCGCAACCGTGTGATCGTCAAGGTCAACGCTACTGGCGACGATCCCCGCGACGTTGCGCAGTTCGATCGCCTAGTCGCCGAATTGACAGCCCTTACGGTGGCCCGCACGGTCTGGCGTAGTCGTTTCGGTGGCGCCGAGATTTGCGCCTACCTCGTTTACGACGGTCCGGTTCATGTGGCGGTCGACTTAGATCTAGTCGCATTGCGCACCACGATTGATGACTATCTTGCGACCTCTCGAGCAGAGGACCCGAAGTCGGTACCCGTCCACGTAGTCGCCTACGCGTTGCTCCAAAGAACTCTGTGCTCGCCCGAGTTGAGTCATGCGCGTCGTGCCGTCCAGAGCTTCGAAACCACCTCCTGCGACCGACTGCCTGAGGGTCGACGCCCGTGACTGCATGCAGCTGTCCAAACTGCGGGTCGCACGACACACAGAAGCTCTCGGTGGGCTACGCGCAAGGCATGCGCGTCATCGAAGATCGCGTTAGTTACAGCGCATGGTCGAGACGGTGCGCGCCGCCGGAGCCGAATCCAATTGTCCCTTGGTGGGTGCTCGCTCTGGCGCTCGTCTCGCTCTTCGTGCTGTATCCGGCTGCGCAGCCGATCCTCGAGGGTGAGGAACTGATGGTCGTTCTACGTGCCCTGCGTTTTAGGATCGCGCTGTGGTTACTCGGGGGCCTGCTTTTGGTTGTTGTCGTTCGCCTCATTGCGAACGGCTGGTACCTCTGCACGGCTTTCCGTATCGAATACGAACAGTGGCGCCAAAGCTGGATCTGTCGAAGATGCGGAGTGAGATACATCCCGAGGAGCGATTGAGCACCACTACCTGTGGCCCTAGCAGCAGCACGCCTTTCGCCTGTCAGTCTTCGGTGACCCGGGCCGCTACTCATCAAAGGCGGTGGCGAGGTCCTCGTTGCCTAGCACGCGCACGATCAGAACGTCGCCGTTGGACTCAATGCGGTAGTAGATCGCATGGGCTCGGAAGACGGAGCGCCGGTAGTTGCCGGGAAGGTCGCGGATTTCGGGCCAAAGCAAGGGCTGTTCCGCGATACGAGCGATCGCATCGATCATGCCCTCGGCGTAGCGACCAGCCTGGTCTACGCCGAAGTTGAGTGCGCCGTAGACGTAGAGGCGATCTAGGTCGTCATCGGCCCGGGCACTGAGCCTATATCTTGCCATCCGCTTTCAACCGCTCGCGTGCCCCGCGGAAGACTTCCTTGGGCGTACGCTCGCTAGTTCCGCTCTCCTCGCCTTCGAGGAGCGCGCGGCGTAGCGCCTCGCGCTTCTGTTCCTGCTCCTCGATGAGACGCAGCCCTTCGCGGACCACCTCGCTGGCGGAGCCGTAGCGGCCCTTGGCGACCAGATCGGAAACGAACCCGGTGAAGTGATCGCCCAGATTGATACTGGTGGTTTTCGGCATTGCTGTCCCTCCGTTACTAGATATTACCACCCTGTAGTAAATCTAGTCGTCCTGACGCCGCTCCGCTGACCGACGTGCGCCGGCCCGAGTCTGGTCGATATCCAGTCAGCAAGTAATTGGTCTGTGGTCGCGGTGAGTGACCGGGTTCTTTCACATGTCAAGAAGGATAATGCCGTAAAATCATTGGATTACGGCTGGATTTTATCCGTAATGAGGGGGAGGGAGTCGTGAGTTCGAACCGCGCCCGACCGACCGAATCTTCTCATCGGGCGGCGCTCACAGACGTGAGCAACGTCTAGCAGCGTGACAGTGCCTTCGCGAACGATACGCGCGCCTCAGTCGCCTGCCTAACCCGCGAAACCCTTCCGTTTCCGGTCGGGGGATGGTGCGGGTGATGAGTGATTCCTAAGCGCTCCATCGCAGCAGCATTCGCATGCGAGTTGGCAAAGCTGGTCACCCGCGGCCGGCCCTATGACGACTCTGCCTCCGGACCGCCCCGGCAATGACTCGGCGCGCGCGAGACTCCCATGCGGTGGTCCCCGCAGTCACACCCACAACAACCGCAAGTTGCTGTTCCGTTTTCCCGCATCTCGTAAACTCACACCCATGCCTTGCTATACAAATTGTTGATTGGGCGATGGAAATTGAACGAGCCTTGCTGACTCTTAATCAGTAGGTTCGGGGTTCGAGTCCCTGATGCCCCACCACTTTCTCCTGGTCCTGCGAGTGACGCGCTGGTCAGCTTGCGGGAAACTCGCAATGCCTACCTACTTGCGCTCGATACTCTCGGCGGTCGGACTTCTGAGAAGATTGCTCGCTGCATCACCGGGTGGGACGGGCGATATTGCGCACGCCACCAGAGACCCTTACAGGGCTTCCTATCACATCGCTTAGCGTGACTCGAATGACCGAGGGGCTCCCCATGTCCTCCCCCTGGCGAATCGTGAACGACCCACCGTGGGGCCAGCCCTGGTCCCGCAGATAGCCGGCGAAGGCGGCCGCCGCCGCCCCAGTGGCGGGATCCTCAAGAACACCACCCGAGGCAAAGGCGTTGCGCGCCACGAACGACCGCTCGTCTTCGATGAAGACGAGCATCACCGTCACCCACCCGTGCGCGCGCATCAGCTCGCGACCCTCAGCAAGCTCGTAGTGCATGCGCGCAAGGGTATCGCGCGACTTCAGTGGCAGTAGCAGGTGATCCGCTCCGCCGTGGATTCTCGCGGGCGCAAGGCGTGGATCGAGATCGGCTGTCGTCAACGAGAACAGCCCTAGTGCCGCCTGCAACTCTTGCGAAGTGGCTTCGCCGCTACTGGTAGGAGGTGAGGTCAGGGTGGCGAACATCTCCTCCGACGACCCCTCAGCCTCCACGGTGATCGTCGCGTTGTTCAGCGTCAGCGAGTACGCACCGGCACCTCCCCGTCGGCCGAGCACGGCGCCAAGGGCGATGGTGGCATGCCCGCAGAAGGGCACCTCCGACTCCGGCGAGAAGTAACGCACTCGCCACCGCTTGCCGCCGTCGTCCAGTGGGAAGGCGAAAGCGGTCTCTGAGTAGCCGACGTCTGCGGCCACCCGCGCCATGTCCGCCTCGCTTGCCGCCTGCTCCATGAGCACCACGCCGGCGGGATTGCCGCCCTCAGTGCCTTGGCTGAACGCGGCCACTCTCTGCACGTCCATCGCGTTTCTCCTCTCTCGATACAGGGTATGGCGTAAAGCCTAGATGCCGCGCTTGTCGAAGTCCCATGCAATGCGATGGAAAATCCACGGGCTGGTTTTCGAATCGTGGGTGACGATGCTAGTTTGCTTTCATGGCGAAGCTGCTGGACAGAATGGACCGGTCCATCATCGAGATTCTCGAGCGAGATGCGCGCGCCAGCCTGGCGGACATCGGCAAGGCCGTGGGGCTGACGGGGCCTGCGGTCGGCGAGCGGCTGCGCCGGATGCGCGAGTCGGGTCAGGTGCACGGCTATGCGGCGCGCGTGAGCCTGGCGGCTCTCGGGTATTCGCTGCAGGCCCTGGTGAGGATAAAGCCACGTAGTGGGCAACTGCAGGCGGTGGAACGCATGATCAGCAGCGAGCGCAGGTTCGTGTCTTGCGATCGGGTCACGGGCGAGGACTGCTACGTGGCGCGACTGGTGGTGGCAGATATCGCTGAGCTGGACGAGATCCTGTTGCCCATGCACGATCGGGCCGAGACGACGACGTCGATCGTGAAGTCTTCGATCTTTGCGGATCGCCTGCCGCCACTTAAGGAATAGGCGCTTCTGCAGCTAACAGCTTGCGGTACTGTGCGCCGTCAATGATCCGAAGCGATGCGAGCACTTCGTCTGGAGAAACGATGAAAGCCCCCCGAACCGATCACCCCACCACCGACCTGCACCCGCCGATCGATCCCCACGAGACGGGCTTCCTCACCGTCGGCGACACGGCCAAGCACGAGCTCTACTACGAGGTCTCAGGTAACCCGAACGGCTTACCCGCGCTCTTCCTCCACGGCGGCCCAGGCGGCGGCACCCGCCCCGGCGTGCGCCAGTTCTTCGACCCCTCGCGTTACCGCATCGTCCTCCTCGACCAGCGCGGGGCCGGCAAGAGCCGCCCGAACGTCTCCGAGAACTTCGACGCCGCCCTCTCGGACAACACGACCGGCCATCTCGTCGCCGATCTCGAGGTGCTGCGCGAGCACCTGGGCGTGTCCGTCTGGCACCTGGTGCTCGGCGGCTCCTGGGGCTCCACCCTTGCCCTGGCCTACGCCCAGACTCACCCGGATCGGATGAAGCACCTGCTCCTACGCGGCATCTTCACCTTCTTGCGTGATGAGGTGGATAACCTCTTCCGCAACGGCGCGACGGCCTTGCACTATCCGGAGGTGTGGGAGGCGTACCGCGACTTCATCCTGAAGCACCCGAAGCTGCCTGAACCTCCCGACGACCTCCTCGAGGGCTACCGCCTTCTACTGGCCAACCCGGACACTCGTGATGCAGCCGCATCAGCGTTTGTCGCTTACGAGCTGGCGCTATCGTCGGCGATCCGCAATGAGGAGCGCATCACCAGTACGCTTGCGACGCCGGCCACCCTGATTCCCTTCGCGAGCTTGGAGGTGGCCTACATGCTGGCAGGCGGTTTCATGTCGGAGGGGCAACTGCTCGACCCTGAGCACCTGGCGAGTCTGCGCGACATCGAGGTGTCGATGGTGCACGGGCGAGCAGACCACGTGTGTCTGCCGACGGCTGCGTGGCGTCTGCACAAGGCGCTGTTGGCGCAAGGGGTCTCGAGCCGCCTGTGGTTCGTCGATGGCAATGGTCACTCCGACTCGGAGCCGGGCATCGGCGGGGCCTTACGGCTGGAGGCAGATCGCATCGCCGGCTAGGGCGCCTACATCTACGGCGACACCAACACCTGCGGCGGCCCTGCCCGACCAAGCCCCCAGTTCATCTGCTCCTCGTACCCACTCACCGCGTAAGGCTCACCGCCCTGACAGGCGGCCAGGTAGCGCGCGCTGCTGATCGTCGTGGTGGACGCCTTGCCGTAGAGCCCCGAGGCCGGTTGTTGATCGACGATGGTGACGTCCTCGGGGATCCCCCGCGCATCCACGTCGAAGCGTAGGCGCACGTAGCCATTCTTGTTGTAGCCGCGTGCGACGGGCACGGAGACGTCGTTGCCGGAGTAGATCTGCAGGGGCGTTCCGTCT